>JACMRH010000237.1 GCA_014376535.1 Cytophagales bacterium
TAAGGAAGCTACTCTTACAAAACATACAGTTCAAAATGATGTGAAACCGGAAGATGTATTTCGTAATACTTATTTATTGGAATTCCTGAGCTTGGAGGAAAAGCCTTCGTACAGTGAATCCGATTTGGAAGAAAGTATCATCACCAACCTGCAGAATTTTCTGGTTGAAATGGGAAGGAGGTTTTGTTTTGAGGCCAGGCAAAAGAGAATAACGTTTGATAACAAGCACTATCGGATTGACTTAGTTTTTTATCACAGAATTTTAAAATGCCATATTCTTCTGGATCTCAAAATTGGAGAGTTCGACCATTCAGATGCCGGGCAAATGAATGTGTACCTCAACTATTATAAAGACAACGAATTTACCAAAGGCGACAATGATCCCATTGGTATTATTTTATGTTCTGGTAAAAATGAGGCATTGGTTAAATATGCTACAATGGGATTGCCTCAGCAAGTATTTGTTTCAAAGTATTTAATCAATTTGCCGACAGAGAAGGAATTGCAGAAGATTATTGAGGAGGAGAAGGAGAAAAGGCTGTAGTTTTTTGTACCTAGGTAAAAACACACAACAACTCAAATGAAAGGTATATCACCTGATACTGATGAATTGATTAAGTTACTGACTTAGATAAGTTCCATAATGCTTATAATTTTTCAATGAATTATTATGTAATCATTTTTTAAAATTTAGGTTACAAAAAACTTCATCACTATGTAAAACACCTGGTCTTAGTAAACGCAATATGTCATTGATGAAGTAATTTCTAAATTCTCTATTTCTCCCATTCATCAATCATTTGCTCGTAACTTTCCCTTGCATGGTTACCGTCGTAATTTCTTTCCCTTATTATCTTTTTTCTTATAGTAAAAAAGGGCGAATGCAAATTGTCAAGCAATGTTAAAGCTTCTGCTGATATTCTGACATACCATCCTTCTCCTGATTCGCTGTTAGTATGTGGGGGTACCATATCCTGATTGCCATCCATCCAATAGATTGATTCAGCCATCAGGTTGCCTTTGCTGTCTTCCCAGGCAAAACTGCCTTTTGCAGACGACCTCCATCCAAGACTGCGAGCCAGTGCAGGATTGAAAGCGATCCAATCTGCTGTTAAACCGGAATTTTTAAAACCATGATCGTTTTTAATGATTATATATGGAGCCTGCGGCAAGCCTTGAATAGAATGATAAGCTTCCATGGGACAATGATATACTTTGGCAAACGGAAGTTCATCATAATTAAAAGGGAGATCACCATCAAGGGTGAGATGTATAATCATCGTCTCCTCCGGTTTACCCCAGTCAAGGCTTTTCAAAACTGAATACTCACCCGCAATACACCACCCATCCGCATCATAATTTACTTTTTCGCCAAGTCTTTTATGCTCGCCAATTGCATTCACCCAATCATCAGATAAGTAAATTCTGCGTTCACATTGCAGATTTGGAATGAACACCGGTCTTCTGTGAACAATCATTCTGGCATCGAGATTGTAATCGTAGTGAATGTCGCTTAAAAAGCCGGGATCGGTTATAGCATTTGTATCCTCCAACTCGGCTAATAAGCGACCAAGAGCCGCTATTACTGCCTTATGTCTGGGACGTGGAAATGGAAATTTTAAATCTGCAGCCTGTAAATATTCCCGTACTGATTTTTCATAACCTGCAGATATTTTATCCTTATATTTTTCCATCAATATCTGCCCCCAGCGTTGGAGTATAGGACCCTGTTCCAAACCGGTTGATTCGTGAATCGTATCAAGCCAAATCTGATATGGCTGTATTAGTTCTAAAAAGTTGTCTGTGTCCTTAATTACCTGATCTCCGGTAAGTGCTGTTGGTCGTTTTAATCCCTTACTTATGGGTAGTGTTAGCCGGTAAATCGCAGGCAGATCCTTTTTCGGTGGAAAGGGGATTACAGTTTGCGGGAGGTAGCGTGATAATAACGTTCTTGCGCCATGCCGTATCCACATATTTTCTGAAACGGACAATGCCAATAGCTGTTCTTCAAACGAATTTATTCCATCTGGATTGCGGACGCCATAAAGTTCCAGGGCCTGAAGGAATGCTCCCTGGCTGTGCTCATCTTCCTGTGCCAATGAAATTAAAGTTGTCGTCATTTTGTTGTGGGATGCCAATGATGAAACGATCAATTTTCTTGCCCTGTTCTTTAACATTTTTATTTCATTCTCATAAAGAAATTTCAGGAGGTCAGGTAGAATGATGCGTTCCTTTTCTTCTGTTAACCCTGGCATGCTTTCACTCCCTGTAACGCTGTTTGCCATCAACCTTTTTACATAAGATTCAATTTCCGGCCACACTTTGAGATTGTCAGGCTTTTGAGTTACTACGGGTAAGATACTATCCAGACAATCAATATAATCGTTGCCATATTCAGATTGGAGTATGTCATCAATAAAAGTTTCTAACGCTGTATTATACCCGCTTTCAGGAGCGATGTGCTGAAGTGCCTCAAAAACCTTAATCCTGCTGCCACCATCATAATATGGATTCCACCCCATCGAAGATGATTCCTGCAATGACGATTGTATCAATTTGTGAGCAAGATTATTGTCTCCTAATTCAAAAGCATAACCACTTAAAATAGCCAGCAATTCGGAGTGCTTTTTTCCTGAGAGATTTAAATTATCCACCGCCTTTAGGTTTTCAAGGGTTAGCACCGTTTTAATTTTATCCAGTACATTTTTCCATGAGAAGGAAGAATTGGCATTATCTTCTTCACCAAGTAATCTGATGAAGTCTTTACTGTCATTAACGGTTTGCAATACTTGGGCTTCTGTAAGTTGTTTATAGTCGGGCCGAACCGTTAGTGAGTTGCTATTAGTGGCTTTTTTAACCTCTTCTGCATAGCCAAGTGTCTCTTCAATCTTTTTCTTTTGGAATCCAGACGCATCTAAAAAAATATACAATTCGGAATTATACATATCTCGGTTTTCTTGCAGGACGTTGATATTAATATCGTCGATAAGCAGTGGGATCCTCGTTTCTAAAAAATCTGACTGCAGCAATTCCAATCCTTTTTTCAGTAATTGTTTAAAAAGGTTACCCCTGAACGATTTGGCGATATACAGATAAAAAGATCTGTAAATATTCAAAGCAAGTAAATAATCTTGGGCACTGTCTACTTTAATGAACTGGTCTTTTAGGCATGTTGCTAATGCGGTTTCAAAATCAATCAGCCCCTTTTTAATTGACCAGGCCATCAGTTGGAATCCCCATGCACTGTTATGTTCAAAGGCAGCACTTAAAAGGGCTTCACATGCTGTATGCGTAGTGGACAATTCCGTGGTCTCCTTGATATGGGGTAGATATGACGTAAAGGTTGAGACCAGGGAAAGCGTATCCGGGTTGCCTGTTTTCAGGTAACTGCGTAGCCATTGTACCCACCCATAGAACTGATTATCTTTAGTGTAACCGATCCCAAGAGTTTGCTGCAAAGCGCTTCGTATCCATGTTTTTGCCCTTTCACTCTCATCGAGGTCTGCCCATGCTTTGGCATGCACATAAGCTTCCTCGGTTCTGCCGGTTATGTCTTTCCCATTAAACATAAATGATTCCAGCACTTCCATGTGCTTTGCAATTATTGCTTTTTCACAACCGTAGTCATGAAGATCGATAAGTATCGACCTTTGTAATTCAGAGGACCAGTGGTCAGGAAAGTTTTTAAATTCTTCAAGCAGTATAAGCCCCAATTTTTGCGTTTGTACTATTCCGTGAGCGCTGACAGAGGCGATCAGAAATTTGAAATAATCCTGAGAAATTCCTGTCAGTTTATGCCATTTGTAGGATTTGTGGTTATACCTATCGGTGAACTGGTTTTGATAATAATACCTGATGACCGGGCGGATCCGTGATTCTAAATTTTCAGGCAAGGGTACGCCCAACACGGCGTCAGCGGAAAGCTGTGCCATCAAGCATAATTTTCTTTCAAAATCAACGAATACTGCTTCATCAGCACCGGTACCGGCTGGTACAGCAGTTGTAATGGATTGGCCCTGTCCTGTAACATTTAAGAGCTTGTTCAGGAGAATTCTTGTGGCATAATTAGACAGTCCGCTCCTCTCATGTATATCTTTATCATCGATAATTCCAGGTTGTGTAATCCCTTCTATCATTGTTTTAACTGTAGGTATATCCCCGGTAATGTTCAAGGTCAAATGGGCAAGGTCAAGCCGTGTATATTCATCTACATCCTGCCCTGAAATTTCATCGCTGTATCGTTTTAACCAGGCAGTGGCACTTACATCGTTAATGTTTTTGTGGTAACTTCCGGCAGCTGCATGAAAAAGATTTGCCTTATTATGGTCGCCTTCTTTGAACTGTGTGATTATCTTTTCCAGCTCTTCTGCTTTCTCGTGCTTTAGCAACGCTTTTCCGATTTTTAAAAGCATTATTGACCGTATTTCGTCCAATGTCTGTTGATCTGTATCATCCTTGCCGGGCATCTTATAGCTGATGTTATTCACTTTTTCAAGGACTGCGTCCAGAGGCATCAACAATGCAGCGGCTGTGGCCCACCGACTCATGGTTTTGAAGATATAGCGGTCATGCGTAACGACAGGAACGCTGATGCCTGTAGCAGAAATACTTTCGGGTTCCGCTAAGGAAAACAGCATTTTAGCCTCTTCCTGTTGATTCATCTCGTAGAGCAATACACAAATCTCCAATGCAAAGTCGGTATTAACTAAGACCCTATTGTTGTTCCTTATAAGTTGCCTGGCGATCCCATTTTCACCTAACTGAAGAAACTGTTTGGTAAATGAACTGGCAGTAGTGTATCGTTTGCGGCTTTCCAATTCGCTCAATGCAAACAGGAAGCGGATCATAAGGTAAGGATCGTGCCGTTCTTTAGCTATCCGAAAACCAGTATGAATATCGTTTTGTATTTCCTCATCGGGCCTGAAAGCTAAAAATTGTTCTGTAAATATTTCCGGGGTAGCACTTTGAATAAAATCGTCATAATCGCCAGCCATATAAAGATGCCTTAGCTTATTCCAGTGCGGCTCAGTTTTCGATACATCATAATACTGAGCCAACTTAAGGTGAAACCCGTTGTCCCTGTCTTTATCGTAGTTATTATCCAACGGGTTCAATGAACTTTGCCTGATAAGGAATTGCCGAAAAGAGTTATGAAAAAAATGCCAGCCGTCAAATCCTTTACGGAATAAAAATAATGTCCTTGTGTTAAACGCCCTGGTTATGGCATCATCAAATCCCCATTCTTTGATAAAGTCGAGATTTATATCCCCATTGATTCTTGCCACCAGACCAAGGAAATTCACCAGATTGGTATCGTTTTCAATCGGAGCCCAGCATTTCTGGTAAAGTTTTTCAATATCACCATCAATAGGCATTTCTTCTTCGAGGAACTGTAAGTCACTTGTCTCTTTGATCCTGTTAACCAGATAGGACAAGTATAAAGGATGTCCCTGGGATATTTCAAGCAGTTTTTGTTTATGCCCTTCATCCACAGTAATTGGCAGATCACTATCATCTATATATCTGTAAACCTCACCCTTTGGAAGCGATGCTATTTCCACGTTGCTATCTTTCTTTTTCCATGCTACCTTAACATCAGCTTGAAGGCCTTCCAACTCAAAGGTTTGGCTACCCAAAATAATAGTGACACCTTCGGGCAGAGTATCTGGTGAAGGCAGTTCTGATAATAAACTAGTCACCACCCCATGATATTCCCGTGGAATATGATCAAGCCCATCAATGATAAATAAGGTCTCCTGTCCGCTTTCGGCATATATCCTTCCCAGCTCTGTAAGTTGCCGGCCAAATGTTTTTCTCAGTTCTATAGGATCCTCCTGGATCAATGTGTCCCCACGACAGATGTTCTGCTCCTTTAACTGAAGCACCATGTCAAAAAATAGGGAAGTAGCCTCACCTCTTTTCGGGCTGTTATAAATTGAGGCTGGATCGCTGAAGTCATATGCATAGTACCTGATCACCCGATATTTACCTTTTGCTTTCGACCATTGAGTAAGCAGAGAGGATTTGCCTGTGCCGGGCCCTCCAGACAGAAATACATAACCGCCTTTACGTGCATTAATTATTTTGTCAAGTTCATCCGTTGTTTGGGTGATCGGCCGATACCGCACAGGATCTACAACAAGCTCATGGTTAAAATGAGTTTCAAACCTGGAATTCCATTCCAGGCCTGTTTTTAAATCCTGTGCGCTAAAGTGAACCTGTTTCGTTTTATCAATTACCCTTTCCTTCAAAAATCTTGAGAATTTAAGCAGATCTTCATTCCTTATCCGGTTAGCTTTCTTTCCTATTCCAAATCCATATGAATTGAAATTGATATCTAACTCACAGCTTTTAATAAAATCAGTTAAATCTGTACCAGCTAAACCTGTCAGGGCAAAAAAATCATCTGAGACCACCTTCCATTTTGGGTCAATTACAGTTCCGAGCTTTAACTTACTCCACACCTCTTGCAGAAACTCTTTAAAACTACCTGCTTTTACGCCCGTGTGATCTTTAACACTGTCATGCATTGAAGCAGGCCTGTTGGTCAGTAAGTGAACGTATAGGGGCTTTTTTTCAGATGCATATTCTTTTCTGAGTTTTTTCCAACCTGCCACAAGTTCAGGAAGGATATTTTTTAGATCGGTATAAGAAAATGGATCATCCTTTTCCTGATTGCTCCATTTGACTTGGTATGCATGAATTGCTGATACGGTTGCAAACTGAATGTCATCGAGCGTTAATGCTTCAGGATCTGCAACACGAATCCATTCCAGCTTGCCGGCGTTCAATTCACGGTATGCAAACTCTGCAAAGGCATCAAATTGAGGTATTTTTCCTCCAAGGTCTATTCTATCTCCATCAGCGGGATTTTTCATGGCTATATTTATTTGTTTTTATTAAAGGGTAACGCTTATGATCTCTTACTATAATTTACTTTTTTCTTTCAACACTGCCAAATATTTGCCTAAGTGATTGGACAGTATTGCGTTTTGCAAATCGTAAGTTTAAGCGTAGCAGGAATTACGGTTCAAAATTTAAATCTTTTTTGTAGGTTAAACAACTAAGAAAAAGGCTGGTTTTCGTTGCATAAATAGCAAAATTCAGGATATTTTACTTACTTCTGGTTTTTCAATCGCTCCACCTCTTCCCCAATCAACCTTTTCACCTCCATCTTAACCTGGTAGTAATTATCTATCACCTGTTGTTGAGTAACATTGGATACCACAGGAATCTCTTTGTAATGACTCACTTCCTCATTCAGTTTATCTGCATCATTAATAATTTCTGCATGAAACATCTTCAACTTAATTTTTTCATCCGGATTATCAGCAACAAGTCCTACAAACTCACCAGAAGAAAGAGCGGCAATTTTGGAAGCTGGTATGGCGCTGTCCAACTGTTTAGAATGGCTGATGGAAGTATCAGTACGGTTTACGGAAACACTCTGCCTATCCTGCATAATTTTTCCGAAACGTTCAGATAGCAGTTTGGAAGTTTCACCCATCACCTGACCGCTGATAATATTGCCAGTGATATTTACAATTACGTCTGCCTGTTCTTTCCCATAATCCTTTTTCAACTGGCTAAAATCCTGCATGGCTAATGTGGTGGCAACTTTATTACTTCTTGCA
>JACMRH010000238.1 GCA_014376535.1 Cytophagales bacterium
GGTAAGCAATTTACGAACCATCAACAATTGGGATTATGGAGCTGCTTTAAAGGTTAAATCATACTTGTACCATACTGAATTTCAACATGACCTTACAAGCAAATTTTTAGCCGGATTGGATAAGCATTACAGATTAAATCTCATGTACGGATTTGATTTTCGCAATTATATCATTATTCCTGATGGGAATTATTTTATCAATCCCGAAAGTCCTGGTAAAAATTTACAATATTGGAAAGTAGGAGGCTTTGTTCAGGCAACTAAGTATTTTGTTGATGACAAAATTAAAATCAACGCAGTTTTAAGAATTGATAAAAACCAATATTTCGATCCAAAACTAAATCCTCGTATTTCTATAGTTTACACTCCAGAAAAGAAACATAATTTCCGGGCTTCTTTCCAGCAGGGATATCGTTTTCCGAGTTTATTTGAGGCATTCTCCAACATCAATAGCGGAGGGGTAAAAAGGGTAGGAGGTTTACCTGTAATGTCTAATGGAATTTTTGAAAACAGTTATCTGAGGTCTTCAATTGATGCATTTCAAAGTGCAGTTACAAATGATGTAAATAAGAATGGATTGAGCACTTCTCGAGCCATTGCAAACAACCAGTCTTTGTTGAAAAAGAATAGTTACACTTACCTGCAGCCAGAAAAAGTAACAAGCTTTGAAATTGGTTACAGAACAGAGCTGTTGAATGGAAATCTATACCTGGATATGGACTTTTACTACAACATTTACAATAACCTCATTGCCCAGGTTGAAGCTAATATTCCTAAATCATCCAATCCGGACAGCCTGACAACTTATTTGAATGATAAGAAAAAGCAAGACCGCTACCGGCTCTGGACAAATTCTAAAACTATAACATACAATTATGGCGGAACTTTTGGCCTAACTGCCAAACTACCCAGAAATTATAAACTTGCAGGCAACATAACCCATGCGAAGCTAAATCGCAAATCAGGTTCAGATGGTTTGGAAGATGGTTTTAACACGCCAGAATGGATCTACAATCTGAGTTTTAATAACCCGGTCTTGTATAAAAATTTGGGCTTTAATGTGAATTACCGTTGGCAGAAATCCTTTTTATGGCAATCATCCCTGGCAACTGGCAATGTTCCTGCATATTCAAAAGTAGACCTTCAGCTACAGTACCTCATCAATAAAAACCTAAACGTTAAAATTGGAGCAAGTAACTTGTTCAATCAATATTATGAAAGTTTTATTGGTGGCCCTTCTGTTGGAGGATTTTATTATTGTACTCTCACAGTTGGCTTTATTTGAGGTTTAAAAACCATTAAAATTGTCTATGATCAAGGAATTTAATTAGTGAACTATCTTTAATATAGTAATTTGCCAGCACAATAATTCATAACATGTTTGGAATACTAACCATCATTTTCATTGTAAGTTATCTGGCCTTTTCTCTGAGTGCTATTTGCGGAGGCGGCGCTGGTTTAATGCTCATTCCTGTTTTAGGACGAATTCTGCCAGTCAGTCAGGTTCCGGCAGCTCTTTCAATAGGTACATTCATCAGTTCGGTATCCAGGGTATTTGTATTCTTCGCGAAAATAAGGTGGGACATTGTGAAATGGTTTGTTCCTGCAGCATTGCCAGCTGTTTGGCTTGGGGCATGGTTGCTGAAATTCGTAAATCCAATCTACCTGGAACTGTCCATGGGATTATTTTTGATAAGCAATTTGTTTTCTCTGTTTAGAGTAAAAAAGGAAATTGCAGTAGGCAATAAATCAAATTTTAAATTGCTTATCATCGGTTTTTTAGCAGGTTTTTTGTCTGGCCTTACCGGCGCAGTAGGTCTCCTTTTCAATAAATTCTATCTTCATTATGGCTTGTCAAAAGAAGAAATTGTGGCCACAAGGGCTGCAAATGAAGTATTAATGCACCTGCTCAAGATTGTATTATACACCTTGTTCGGGCTTATTTCTTATAAAGTATTATCAGTAGGCTTAACTGTAGCTATTTCAGCTTTGCTTTCTACCTGGACAATGAAGTGGATTTTGCCAAGGCTCAGTGAACTTTTGTTTAAATACATTGGATATTCTGCAATGGTATTAAGCGGTTTTGTAATGCTTTCTCAGTCCGGCCAAACAATTTTTAACCAAAATAAGGGTAATCTTTCTTTCAAGCCAATAGCCGAGGGAATTGAAACAAAACTTCAATGGCAGAAATCTAATTTCTCAATAGAATTTGCTTATGACGATGGTTTTGAATACGAACAGCAAATCCCATTTTTAGAATTGGATGATGAAAGAAAACTAATTGTTCTGAAGCAGAAAAATCTAGCAGATAAAATAATAATCGAAGAAGTGTATGGAATGGGAAGTAAGTCTTACGAAGCCTATTATTTTAAAAACAACAAATTGGACCATCAGATAGATTTCAATTAGCAAAGAAGTATCTGTTTCTTTTTACCCAATTCTTTGCTCCTTAATGGCATTATTTTAAAAGAATTTCTTATGAAAGATCAAATCAGGAAGTAAAATAAGAAGAAGTCAAAGAGGTTTTTTAATCCCAACTTTTTCAGTTTTCTTCAAAAAAATAGCCCAATTACAAGAAGTAATTGGGCAGAATTATTGAATGAAATTATAAATTATTGGACAACCAGTTTCTTTAAAATCTGGCTATTGTCACCAGTAATTCTAACAAAATAAATCCCTGGTTTTAAACCAGTAACATCAAGTTCATTTGTATTAGGGTTGATATTCTTTCTATTCATTTTAACCTCCATTCCTTCAAAATTAATTACTTCTACGTCAGAAATATTTGTAAATTTAATTGTTACAATGTCCGTAGCAGGGTTTGGAGCAATGGATGGCTCATTTACACCTGTGTTTTCCGAAATATTTAACGGAGAAGTAGGGTATTGAAAAAACAAGTCATCAATCCAAATAGCCGATTGTCCAGACTTATTGGCTTTTTTAAGATTTGCAGAAAAGACTGTTATTGATACTGAGTCCACAACCAATGAATTGTTTGAATAAATAAAATCAGATGAGAAATCTGTAAAATTGGATTTTGTTTTATCTATTAAAAAGACTGCTGTTCCTATTACACTTGTAATTTTAGTTACAGGATCAATATGGATTGCTGATGCCATTATTCCAATAGAATCTTTAAAGCCCTTTAATGATGCCTTGTAAAACCCATCTAATGATCTGGGTTTACTTTTCACCTTAACAGTGCTTGTAGCAACCGAATTTACAGCGTCCATCGTTGGGGTTAAATTATCAGGTATTCTGACCTGAAGGCTAAAATTTCCCTTATAACTTTCTGTTGATTTAATAACGGGATTATCAATACCTGAAATAGTGGCAATTTTATTTGCGGTTTTCCAATTTTCAGGTTCTTCATATTTTGCTGGTCCTGTAATAGGTAAGCTTACAGCTTTTGAAGTCCAGGTTTCAAAACTGTTGTTTGGAATAGATTGAGAGAATCCGCTAATTGGTAAGATTAAAATAAATAGGTTCAGTAGGTTTTTTTTCATAATATTTTGATTTGTAAATCATTAATAAAATATTATGCCCA
>JACMRH010000239.1 GCA_014376535.1 Cytophagales bacterium
CATTTGATCAGGTAGCTTAAAAAACCGTGAAGTTCAACACCAGTATGATTGGGACCTGTAAGGCAACCTCCTCTTAAACAAGCAGTTGGTATTCCAAAATATCTTCCATACTCCTGAACCATCACATCTGCTGCTACTTTCGATGCACCAAAAAGGGAGTGTTTAGATTGATCTATAGTGAAACTTTCTGCGATTCCATGATGGTAAAAATTATCATCGTAATCCCATCTGGTTTCAAGTTCCTTCATTTTAATGCTATTAGGTGCATCGCCATAGACTTTATTTGTACTCATATGTACAAAAGTAGATTCAGGACAGTGCTGCCTTACAGCTTCCAACAAATTAAGTGTTCCAACTGCATTTGTATCAAAATCATCAAAAGGAATGGCCGCTGCTCTGTCATGACTTGGCTGTGCAGCAGTATGAACTATTGCATCCGGCTTTAAGCTCTTTATGAGGTCTGAAATTCCTTGTCTGTTACGCAAATCAAGTTCATGGTGTGTAAATGACTTTATAGATGTTTCAAGTCTTTTTTGGTTCCAACGGGTATCTCCCTGACTACCAAAGAATATTGCTCTTTGATTGTTGTCCATACCATGAATTTCATAACCCTGTTCAGCAAAATATAAACAAACTTCAGACCCTATTAAACCAGATGAACCTGTAACTAGTAATTTTTTCATAGAATTATTATGCTATTCTTTTTATGAATTTTGTTAAATAATTTATATAAATGGCTTTCTTTTAAAATCACCTTGAGAAAAATACTTTTCTATCAGGCAATATAAGAAAACAAAGAAATACCTGCTTCCCATTTCCTTAAGCTTCAATTTGGATTCCCCGAACTTCCTGTTTCTCCATGTATTGCCCACAATAGTATATGAATAACCTCTTATTACAGCTTTGAGTGGGATTTCCAGAGTAAGATTAAAATGTGGAGATAGGAAAGGTTTAGTACCTAAAATGACTTCTTTTCGATATAATTTAAAAGCATTGGTAGTATCATCATAACCATGGCGAAAAGCTAGTCTTACACCTAAATTAACAATGCGGTTCATAAATAATTTAAAACCAGGATAGTCGTAAGTTTTGCCTCCTTTAGAAAACCTTGTTCCAAAAACACAATCATATCCTTCAAGCATTTTATTATAGTATATAACAAGATCTTCTGGAGAATCTGATAAATCTGCCATCATAACCGCAACACAATCTCCTGAAAACCTTTCAAGGCCGTATCGAACAGCATAACCAAATCCATTTGGGCCTTTGTTAGTTCCAAAATTTAATGTGGGTATAGTCTTTTGTAACCCAATCAGAACTTCTTCAGTTTTATCTTTGGAGTTATCATTGGTGACATATATTTCGTGGGGAATATTTTCTTCAACTAACTTTTGGTACAATGAAACTAAAGTTTCAGTAATGGATTGCTCTTCGTTGTAGGCTGGTATGACAACAGATAATTTCATTAAATCAGTTAAATGTTTAAATGTTGTCCATTTTGATAATAACCAATCAAAAACCAAGAATACCTGTAAATTTATTTAGGCCTTCAAACTCATTGAGCAATGAAAGTGCAGTTGCTGCTGCCTCAGAACCTTTATTTCCTAATTTTCCACCAGCTCTTTCCTGAGCTTGCTCTAATGTATTGGTTGTCAGTACTCCAAAACTAACAGGTTTATCATACTTTATTGAAACATTGCTAATTCCAAGTGCAACAGAATTGCATATAAAATCAAAATGTGGGGTTTCGCCTTTTATAACACATCCAAGACAAACAACTGCATCTATATCTTTTTGCTGAGCTAACTTTTGTGCAGCATAAGTAAGCTCATAAGAACCTGGTACATAGTGGACTAATACATCTTTAATTTCACATATTTCCAAAAACTGTTTAGCACCATCCAGCAAAATTCCAGTGATTTCCCAATTCCACCTTGCTGCTACCAATGCAATTTTATAAGGCTTTAGTGGAATAATTTTGTCATATAGAAAGGACATGTCTGATGCTGCCGATGTTGCCATTTAATGTTGTATAAAAAGCAAAAATAATTAAATATATGTGAATCAAACATTCTAAATCACCGCATAGATACCCTGTAAAAAAATAAACTATAATTTATAAGTTACCTAATGTAAAATTCATAGTATTTTAGAACAGATTTTATGTTTTTCAAGATGCATTGTTGTATTATTGTATAGTTAAAACAAGTTAAAATTGTATTTAAGGATCATAAAATATATTTTAGTTATCATTTGTTTTTCATCAGGGCAAATTTTAGCACAACAGAGGCCTCATTACAGCCAGTACATGATGAACCAATACTTGCTGAACCCAGCTGTTGGTGGAACTTCTGATCATTATGATTTCAGAGCAGGTCACAGACAGCAGTGGGTAGGGGCAGGTTTAAGTGATGCTGCTCCACAAACTTCTTACCTCTCCGGCCATTTTCATGTAGGTCAACATATTGGGCCTAACAGAGGTCGTCATAGAAATGAAGCAGATTGGCATCATGGATTTGGAGGCCTCGTGATAGTCGATAAAACCGGACCTACAAGCCGGACATCTATTTATGGTTCATATTCATACAATGTTCAAATCAATAAAAAATTAAAAATTTCTTTTGGAGCAGCTTTAGGAGCCCAACAATATAAAATTGATGGCAGTAAACTTGTTTTGAGTGACCAAAGTACAGGAACGCTTGGTACTTCAGTTCAATGGATGCCTGATATGAACCTGGGATATTGGCTGTACCACCAGCGTTACTTTTTTGGAGCTTCCATAAATCAGATTTTTCAAAACAAACTAAAGTTTTCTGAAATTTCTCCAGATGGAAACAATAAGCTTAATAACCACTATTTTATTACTGGAGGGTATTTGATTGGTTATAATTCAGATCTTCATATAATTCCATCAGTATTATTGAAATTAGTTAGTCCAGCACCAGCCACATTCGATATCAACTGTAAAGCAAAGTATAAAGAAACAGTTTGGTTAGGAGTATCTTATAGACGAGAAGATGCCATTGTCTTTCTTGCTGGGGTAACTGTTAAAGGAAAATTTGAATTTGGGTATTCGTATGATTATGGAACTTCGGCACTTTCAAAATTAAGTTCTGGTTCTCATGAAATAATGCTTGGTTTAAAACTAGCTCCGCAAGCCGAATTAAGGTCTCCTTCTGATTTCTGGTAGATTTTACTAGTTCAAAGAATAAAAGGGAGTTGACAAAATAATTTTTTCAGAGAAATTATGCCGGCCAACACCCGATATTTTAATTGGTATGTTGGAGTTATATTTCTTAATTATTTCTGTGGAAGATTGGATCAAGCTCAGTTTACCCAATATTTTAGTAGTGGTTTTGCAAATTCTGGTTGCATCTGGATAGCTTAAATAATAAAACATATCCTGGATTTCATAAGAAAACCTACAATCTTCAAGCTCAATATCTTTGTCAATAATTCTAAGAGTGTCTTGTACGTTGTTCTGTGCAGTTTTAAAATACACGAAAGACTTCCCTTTATTAAGTATAATAGCACCGTCTATATTATTTGATGGTAAATAATAAAACCTGAGATATTGGGAAGCTTGAACGTAAGTAAAATAAATTACTCTCATATTATTAGAATTGTAAGTGGAAAGGCTCAATAAATACACAAGCATTTATTAAAGCCATAAGTAATTTTACGATATTGATTAATATTAGTCTTGATCGTCTCAGACTTAATGCATTTATATCATACATAAGTAAGATTTATAGCTCAAATGCAATACGTTGAATTTAAAATCAAAAGATCTTAAGAATTGAATTCTGAGTCTCCACTTCAAAAACTCATTGAAACTCTTCCCCAACAAGGAAAAGTTGTCTGGATAGGTCTGCGAAGTGAAAGAAAAATTAGTTTAACAGAAGTATTGGAGGCAGAAGCCTTAACTGATTCTAAATTGAAAGGAGACCACTACTCTGGAAGGAGAGGAAGCAAAAGACAGATTACCTTAATTCAAAAGGAACATTTAGACGCTGTTGAATCTTATATGAATATTGAAAACCTGTCTCCTTCATTGCTAAGAAGAAACATAGTTGTGAAAGGAATTAATTTACTGGCTTTAAAAAACAAAACTTTTTGGCTTGGTGAAGTTCTGTTAAAATACACTGGTGAATGTCAGCCATGTTCGAGAATGGAAGAAAACTTAGGGCCCGGTGGCTATAATGCGATGCTTGGACACGGTGGAATAATTGCACGAATTATAAAAGGTGGTATAATTCGTATTAACGATGTTATAAAAGTGAATTCAGAACCTTTTACCGATATAAAATCTTCTAAAGGGGTAAAAACAAAAAAGCCCCGCAATGCGGGGCTCCTGGAGTAATTCTTTCAAAATCTTATTATTTTGAAGACTGAAGCAATTTAGAGTTAAATACAGGTTGATCATTCATCCATACACCTTGTACGCTCATTTTATCTCCTTCATTAAACTGAACTTTTTTACCGTCTGAAGTAACTACATATCCCTGAACAAAAACTCTGTTACCGTTTTCAAGCATTAAGTTACGGTCCATTTGTATCCAGATAGTATCTTTTACAAGAGTCATTCTACCATTGCTCATTGTTACGTATTCATCTTTCGGCATTGAGCTTACTACTCCACTTAAAAATATTCTTTCACCTTCCTGAAGTCTTGATTGAGTACCGTCTAATCTTAAAATTGTTCCATCAGGCAATACTTTAGATCCATCTAAAGTTTTCATTTCTTCATACAATCTTCTTTCAGAACCGTTTTTAACTTCTATCACAACTCCGTTTCTCATCAAAACACCGTTTTGCATAACTGATTGTTCTCTTTGAGAAAAAACTCTTCCTTTAGCCAAGCTAAAATGAGGATCTCCTGTTTGTGCGTTTACTTGTATAGCGAAGGTAATGGCGGCAACGATAGTTAGTATCTTTTTCATAATCTTATATTTTAATTGAGCTGAAAGTCTTTTTTATACAATGAATAATAAAAATGCGTGCCATGAATTTTAACTATGTTTTAATTGGTAATGAGATAGTTACAGAGAACAAAAAGTTAGATGTTATTTCTCTAAAAGAAAAAACCGGCTTTTGGCCGGTTTTTAAACAATGAGGTGAAATTGTATTATTTCTCGTTTTTCTTTTCCTTCTTATTATGGGTAATATGCGACCCATTAACCTTTTGTTCTTCCCTCTCACGGCTATCAAGGTTATCTTTATTTTCAGGTCTTGATTTATGTGAAAAGCTTTGATTATGGTTTATATTATTGTTTCCGGAATTTTTCATATCTGTATAATTTAATATATATATATATATATGGAAAAAATATAATGCCAAGAAAATCTTTTTATAACTTAATCCTCTAATGCGTTTGTTATAAAAGTGTTTTTACACAAAAGCCACAGTAATAAAAAAGTAATGGCCCAATAAAGATAAACAAAGTAAAAATCACGGGTATCTTTAAACCTGGTTTCTTTAATTTCTGCTTTCTCATACTTGTCGATTCTCGAGAAAATTTCCTGAAGGGAATTTACCGATGCAGCCCTATAATATCTTCCTGAGGCTGTTTCTGCAATTTGTCTTAAAGTACTTTCATTCATAGTGTTCTCCACATATTGAACATTTCCAAACATGTCTTTACCAAATGGAACTTTACCATCCTGTCCTACCCCAATGGTGTAAATTTTAATTCCATAAGCCTGGGCCAATTTGGTTGAAGTTATTGGGTCGATATTGCCAGCTGTATTCTCCCCATCACTAATTACAATCATTACTTTTGTTTTTGATCTAGATTCCAGCATCCTGTTAGTTCCCACAGCAATGGCACTTCCTATAGCTGTACCAGGTTTCTGGATCAGATCATATTTAATATCATTCAGATAAGAATATAATAATTCATAATCTGTAGTAAGTGGACAAAGCGAAAATGCATCACCAGCAAAAATGACTAGACCGATTCTATCCTGAAATCGCCCTTCTATGAACTTTGTTGCAACTTTCTTAGCCGATTCTAACCTATTTGGTTTAAAATCTTCAATCAGCATTGATTCTGAAATATCCAGGCAAATCATAATATCGATCCCTTCAGAATAGAACTCAACCTGTTCATTGGATCTTTGGGGCCTGGCAAAGGCAATAAGCAACATAGCAATAAAAAGACAGAAAAAGGTGTCTGGAATGAAACGAAGCCAGGTTATAGGATTAGATCTTATTTGAGTACTTGTAAAAGCAAATTCTAATTTTTGTCTGAATTTTAAGTATATAATCCAGCGAATAAGTAATAGCAAAGGAATGAATGGCACCAGGTATAGAAAGTCATGATGCTCCCACACGAAACTCTTATAGGTTGTGAGACTGAACCAATCTAAAGAAAACCATTCCCAAATATTGATATTCTGGCTTTTCATCTTAGGAAACTAGGTGCTTTTTATAAAGGTCATTTGCTACTTCCAAAAGAATTGAAAAGTCTACCTGGGCTACTGAAGATGAACGCCCGCCGTAAATGGCACCATCTATGTTTTGTAGGTTCTTTTTTAAATTCTCGTTTTTTAAGTTAAGCGCTATTTCGGTAGAAGTATAGGTGGTAAAGGGCTTGTTTTCTATTCTTTCAATATATTTTTTCCATAAAGATACAGCCTCCTCCATTTTCTGTGGAGTGTTTAAATTTGAAATTAAAGATGTATATGAAGATACGAATAACCCATGCGCAATTTTGTCTCTGTATTTTTTAACCTGTCTTAAGATTTGTTTTCCAAAAAAGAGATAAGCTAAAACTACGATTAGGATTAGTGCTGCTATACTGATTAATACGATCAGATAATTAAAATCATTTTCTAAAGGAATGTGGTAGGTATTAGATTTAAGTTTAAGTGTATCAGAAACCTGTGTTATAAGAGGGATGATTGAAACACTGTCTTTTTCTGAGCTTATTTTTAAAGTGTCTTTATTTAAATATAAAGTTACAGGCAATGATAGTGAGTGAGTTCCTTCTACTTCATACAGCGCCAAGGTATAAACTACACTATCAGTACTTATCCCATTAAGAGTACGGGTAGTGAAAAATTGCTTATTGATAAATTCAAACGGGGCATAATTAGAATTTGAATCTGGAAAGACAATCTCCTCAGATGAATCGTGTTTGAAATAGAAGATAACTTTAGTTGGTTCACCTACTAAAATAGAATCAGAAAGAAAAGTAAGCACCGGTCTTTGACCAAACGACTGGAAAGAAAGTGTAATAGAGAAAAATAGTAAGAAAAACTGCTTTTTAGGCAACCACAACATACAATACCTTAAAGGTGCAAAGATAACAGCTACTCATTAAAAACACTATAATAGTTGCCGGTTGTGAGTTATGGGTTGTGAGTATAAAATGTAATTGGGTGAAACTACGAACTTTCCCATAACTAACTGACAACTCTCAACTGGCAACTCGAACCTGACCTAGATATCTTTTGTAAAAGCCAGATAAATCCTGTTCTCAAGCATTTTATTGATAGAATATTCGAACCTGATTACTGAGTCATAATAAGTTACAACATCAAGCCCAATTCCTCCACCTCTTAATAGTTCATTAGAAAGAAAATCCCGTGTAGCACCAGGATTTTGCAAGTAACTATAGCCTAAATCGTAATATGTATTAATATATAGGGATAAGGGAATGCTGCTAAACTGCTTTATTGGTAAAAGGGATTCAATGTGCAGGTTTGTTTCAAGGAGTTTTTTTCTCAAAGTAAGCCGTTGTAAAAGAAAACGTTCGCCATCAATAACATATAAATCATAACCTCGAACATAATCCTGGTCGTATCCAAATGCACGACGGTTATAATATGGTATTCTGTCTGCCAGGTATATTTTACCTTTTGAAAGCGAGGCCAGGTAAAAATGTCTTCCCAAAGAAAGATATTTTCCATAAGTCATATCAAAAGAAGCAATTCGTATATCATCTATCGGTGTAAAGCCTTTTTGATCGTAGGAAAACTTAAAGTAAAAGCCTTTGTGGGCATATGCACGGATATCTCTTTTATCGAAAGTGAAATAATAATTTAGCTGAAGAAATTGTTGATTAACTCTTCCATCACCAAAGTAATCTGGGTTAAGTATTACAATCGAATCGTGTACAGATGCATAATTATAAAATAATCCAAAGGAATGAGTTCCGAAAAAGAATTTACGGTAGTCGAAACTTATTCCAGCTCTGTACCGCTCACGCATTACCTCATTTTCATTCCGAATAAAAACCTGCCTGTTTTTATTTGTTGCGTAGGAGGTTTGTTTGTTCTGATCGTAGCTAAAATCAAGGTTTGATCCCCAGGTTTGTTTTTTATTGATATAAGGTATATTATATCCGATATCTAATTTCTGGGTGAAACCACTTTGTAGAGTCAAGCTTAATTCTTCCTTTCTTCCCCTAAAATTTTTATGAGTGAATCTAATCCCATAATTGATCCTTTTCAGGCTTCTGTTCTGGTTATACCACCATTCGTTGAAACTTCGGTCTGCCAACTCAAAAATGGGAATCGGGAAAATGTACCAGCGTTCCTTCACTTCAATAAGCAGATTGTTAGAATTTATAGAATCTGGCAAAAAAGTTAAGGTAACCTCATTAAACAGTCTTGTATTGTAAATTCTGTTGCGGTTTACTTTTAATATAGTATCTACATCAGTTAAAAGTATTGTGTCGCCCTTCTTTAAGTCAAGTTCTCTTAATATGATACGGTCAACAGTTCTTTTATTCCCACTTATAAATACTTTGTTCAATATAATAAAATCAGAACTCTGCCCGAAACCTGGCTGGAGCAGAAAAACTAGGATGACAAAGAGTAAAAATCTCAAAAGATAAGGGTCAGGATCAGTTCTTTATAGCAAGTCAATCACTTGTTGGATCAATTTTGATAATTTAGCACCGTAAAAACAATTAATTCTTTGAAGCTTTATACATATCTATTTATTTTTTTCATTTTCTGCACCAAAACCACAATGGGGCAGGTTGTTCACTGGACATCAAAAGTAATTGAAGTTTCTTCAGAAGTAAGTTCTAAGCAAAGTTCTGCCGGAGAAGTAATAGGATCGCCAAATGCTTTTCCACAAGGTGGACAAAGTTATTCAGCATGGCAACCCTCAATTAAGTCAAGTAAAGAATACATAAAAATAGGGTTTAAGAAGCCAATGAAGCCTAAAACAATTATTGTGGCAGAAAATTATATGCCAGGCTCGGTTTCTAAAATATACCTTATTGACAAAATGGGAAAGGAACATCTCATAAAAAAACTAAAGTCTCATCCAATAGAAGAAACCAGTAGAATGCTTTCAATTGATCTTGAAGATGCCGGATTTGAAACAACTTCACTAAAAATTTACTTTGATGTGAGCAAATTTGAAGAAATGCCTCAAATAGATGCAATAGGCATAAGTGAAGAAGCAACTGTTTTTGAACCTAAAGTAAATTTAATAAAAGTAGATATGGCTGGTTCGCAGCCAATCAACCTTGGTAAGAATGTAAATACAGAAAATAAGGAAGTAGCTCCTGTTATAAGTCCTGATAATAAAATTTTATATTTTACCAGAGATTCACCTGAAAATATAGGTGGTAAAAACCAGGACATCTGGTATTCTGAAATAGATACGGATGGCAATTTTACACAGGCTAAAAACCTCGGAACACCTATTAACAATGAACGAAATAATTATGCAAGTGCCCTAACTCCGGATGGCCAAACCATGCTGGTAGGAAATATTTACAATGAAGACGGATCTTCCAATGGTAACGGATTGTCTATTTCCAAAAAACTCGATTCTAAATGGGCATTTCCTGAAAAGATAAACATTAGGAACTATAACAATAGAGGAAAATATACCTCTGCCTATCTTGGCAATGATGGGAAAACATTACTTATAGCCATCACCAGGGATGATACACATGGAGGAGAGGATATATACGTTTGTTTTCAGGATAAGAACGGCAACTGGTCTCAACCATTAAACCTTGGCCCAAAAATAAATACCGCTTCCGATGAATACACACCCTTTATTGCTTCAGATTTAACAACCCTCTACTTTACTTCAGAAGGATATCCTGGTTTCGGAGCGGGAGATATCTACATGAGCAAAAGACTTGACAACTCCTGGAAGAACTGGACCGAACCCGTAAACCTGGGTCCTTCTTTTAACACACCACTCTCTGATTTTTATTTTAACATTCCTGCATCAGGACAATTTGCTTATTACGTGTCTTCAACAAAGGCAATTGGTGCTACTGATATTTTTAAAATTAAACTGCCTGCAGAATTGCAGCCAAATCCTGTAGTTCTGGTTCAGGGAAAAGTTCTAAATATTAAGACAAAAGCCCCAATTTCCGGCCAGGTCCATTATGAAACTTTGCCGCAGGGAGAAGACAAAGGGATTGCAACCGCAGATGCATTTACCGGCAAATATAAAATTGTACTACCACCAGGAAGCATGTATGGTTTCCGGGCGAGCCACCCGGGATTCATTTCTGTGAATGAAAACATCGATTTACTAAAAATTGATCAGTATGTAGAACTGGAAAAAGATCTTTACCTGGTGCCTATAGAACAGGGACAAAAAGTCAGGATTAATAATTTGTTTTTTGAAAGTAAAAAATCAGAGCTAACACCTGCTTCCTATCCGGAACTGAATAGAATGGTGGAAACGTTATATAAAAACCATGATGTTTATATTGAAATTGGTGGACATACGGACGATATTGGTTCAGATGAAGACAATAAAAAACTTTCGCAGGAAAGGGCAACGAAAGTGTTAAATTACCTTTTCAGTAAAGGCGTTGAATTTTATAGGATGCAAGCCAAAGGATATGGTGAAAGTGAACCGCTTGTTCCAAATACTTCCGAAGAAAACCGGCTGATGAACAGAAGGGTGGAATTCAAAATTGCTAAAAAGTAGTTTTGCCTGGTTAACGTTGACAAGGTTTCAAACCTTGTCAACGTTGGAAAAATGCCAGACATTTGCCTGGCACTACTATCTTCTAAGCTTTGACAAGGTTTCAAACCTTGTCAAAGCTTATTCTTACTTTCATATACTATCAACTCAAATACTCACTCACTGCAACCTTGATACTTTCCTGAACGCTTTCCCAGGTTTGCCCTTTTAAACTTACAGGTTCATCGCTGTCGTTTGTATCTGTAAAATAAGTGATGGAATTAGGTATCGAAATCAATAACATTTGGTTTGTATATCTCTTTATACCAAGTTATCAATTCAGCCAAAAGCCATTACCCATCCGCCATTAACCCATTTCCCACAGATTCTTCCTATTTTTAAATTCAATTTCTATAACAGGCATCATCAATGCATATTTACCTCGATAACGCTGCCACAACGCCAATTGAAAAAGAAGTATTGGAAGCAATGGCCCCTTACTTTGGACATGCATTTGGAAACCCTTCATCTATCCATTCTCATGGCAGGCAAGCCAGATCTGCAATTGAAAATGCCCGAAAAACTGTTGCCAGACTGCTTAACTGCTCACCATCAGAAATATTTTTCACATCTGGTGCAACTGAAGCGGATAATCTTGCATTAACAGGAAGCGTTTTTTCATTGGGTATAAAAAACATCATTACCTCGCCAATAGAACATCATGCGGTTCTGCATACTGCGGAGTGGCTGGATAAGAAATCTTTTTCTAAAATGCATTTGGTAGATATAAATGAAAAGGGAAATGTTAGGATGGAAAGTTTAGAGAACCTTTTATCTGAAAATCCTGGATGTCTTGTAAGTTTAATGCACGGGAATAATGAAATAGGGAACATGCTTAATTTGCAGGAAGTTTCAGGATTATGCATTAAATACAATGCCTTATTTCATTCAGATACAGTACAAACTATAGGTCATTTTCCATTCGATCTTCAAAAAGTAAAATTAGATTTCCTGGTAGGTTCTGCCCACAAGTTTCATGGCCCAAAAGGAATTGGTTTTATTTATATCAATGCTCAAAATAAAATAGAACCCATTATTCATGGTGGTTCGCAAGAGCGTAACATGCGTGGTGGGACTGAAAATGTAGCCGGAGCAGTAGGTTTGGCCAAAGCACTGGAAATAGCTTGTCAGGATATTGATAGTAAGCGAAACTACTTAACCGAATTAAAAACTCATTTTATACAAAAATTAAAACAGGAAATTCCAGGAATTGAGTTTAATGGAGATTGCCTTTCTGAATTTAGTTTGCCTCACGTAATTAGTATAACCACACCTAAACACGAAGTCAACGAGATGCTATTATTTAATTTAGACATTGAAAAAATTTCAGTCTCAGGGGGAAGTGCCTGTACAAGTGGTGCAGTTGCAGGCTCTCATGTTTTAAATGCTTTGGGAATTGAAGAAGACAGGGGAGTAGTCCGATTTTCATTAAGCAAATACAATACATTGGAAGAAATTGACAGGACTGTTTTTATGCTAGCAGGCTTTTTCAACTGACATTCAGTAAAGCCATTTTTAAATCAATTATTTATTGTACACCCACATTTAGTGAATGCTCTTTTTAATTTTGCAGAGTTTTGAAAAACAACTTTCACCAAATGAAAAAGACTTTACTAATATCATTTTTGATTCTAAGTGTTTTTGTTGCTAAAGCTCAACAGGGAATTCAGGTTATCCGTGGTTCTGTAAAAGATCAGCAATCGAAATATCAAATCCCAGGAGCTGTAATCACAATCATAGGATCTGATCCCCTAATCGGAACCACAACTGATGAGAACGGAGATTTTCGTTTGGAAAACGTTCCACTTGGAAGGCATAATCTTAAAATTTCTTATTTGGGATATTCGGAAAAGATAATTCCTAATGTATTGGTCCAACAAGGAAAGCAAACTGCCTTATTGATTGAATTGGAAGAATTGGTTTTAGAGAGCGAAGAAGTAGTGATAACGGCTGAAACAGATAAAACCCAGGCCATTAACGAAATGAGTACTGTTAGCACAAGGCAATTCTCTCGGGAAGAGGCTGCACGATATGCAGGTTCGTTAAATGACCCGTCAAGAATGGCTTCAAATTATGCCGGAGTAAGTGGGGCAAATGATTCCAGGAACGACATTGTAATAAGGGGCAATTCACCAACAGGTTTGCTTTGGAGAATGGAAGGCTTACCTATTCCTAATCCTAACCATTTTGGTTCCCTGGGTACCACAGGTGGGCCAGTTAGTATTTTAAATTACAATCAGCTGGCAAATTCAGATTTTATGACAGGAGCTTTTCCTGCAGAATATGGAAATGCAACGTCAGGTGTTTTTGATTTGCAAATGCGTTCGGGTAATAATAAGAAAAGGGAATATTTGGGCCAGATTGGTTTGAATGGCTTTGAAATGGGAGCAGAAGGGCCTTTCAGTAAGAAGAGCCGGGCATCTTATCTTATAAATTATCGGTACTCTACTTTAAGTTTCTTTAAAGCAATTGGGATAAATTTTGGAACAGGGCAATCTGTACCTCAATATCAGGATTTGAGCTTCAAGGTTGATTTGCCCACAAAAAAACTTGGCAGGTTTACACTATTTACTATTCTGGGGGATAGTTATATTGAATTCCTTGAAAGCAATCTTGATACCACAAAAGGAAACGCAAACTTATATGGAAATGATGGTTATGACATTTATTTCCGCTCCAGAATGGGTGTTTCCGGATTGAATCATACTATTTTCCTAAATAGTAACACCTTCATCAAGTCAGGTATTTCCGTTTCAGGAGCTACAAATGCCATCAGGTCCGATTCACTGAATCTTAAAACACGGACACCTTTAGATAATTACAACAGCAGTAAAAATGAGAACAGGATTGTTGGGACGATCCAATTCAATAAGAAATTTTCTGCCAAAAACACTTTGCATGCAGGAACCTATATTACCAATATTATCTTCAATTACGATGAAAGACTTTACAAAAGGCCTCAGAACGAATGGCGATCTTTAAGCAGATCAGACGGGAGCAGCATACTTAGTGAAATATTTGCTCAATGGAAACATCGATTTTCAGATAAATTATCAACCAATGTTGGTTTGCATTACCAGTATTTCGCCTACAATAACGCATCTGCCCTAGAACCCCGTATGGGTTTGAAATGGCAATTCAAAACTAAACAGTCTTTGAATTTTGGGCTTGGACTTCACAATCAGTTACAACCTATGCCGGTCTATTTTATTTCTACCAGGCGTCCGGATGGGACATATTCTTTAACAAACAAGGATTTAGGCTTTACTCAAAGCTCCCAGGTTATTCTGGGCTATGACAACAACATATCAGCTAATTGGAGAATAAAGCTTGAAACCTATTTTCAATATTTAAATAATGTTCCTGTTGAAACTAAATCAAGTTCGTATTCGCTTTTGAATTTTGGTGCAGACTTTAGCAATCCAGATGTAGATAGTTTAGTAAATAAAGGGACAGGTAAAAACTATGGAGTTGAGTTGACAATTGAACGTTTTCTAAGCAATGGATTCTATTTGCTGAGCACAAATTCACTGTTCGACTCAAAATATACCGGTAGCGATGGAGTTGAAAGAAACACTGCTTTCAACGGAAGATACGTTCAGAATTTTCTTGCAGGTAAAGAGTTTAAGCTAAATCGAAGATATACTTTTATTACCGATATAAAACTGACCTTTGCCGGAGGAAAAAGAATATTACCGGTTGATCTTGAAAAATCAAAAATTAAAGGGACTCAGGTTAATGATACAAGAAATCCGTATGTAGACCAACTCCCAGCCTATTTCCGCCCGGATCTAAAGCTAAGCATGAGAAGAGAGGGCAAAAAAATAACCCAGGAATTAGTTCTGAGCCTACAAAATGTTATAAACAGGCAAAATCTTTTTACAAGAAATTATAGCCGAAAAGATGGAGTAATGAAAGATGTATACCAATTAGGCTTCTTCCCGGTTCCTCAGTATAGAGTTTTATTTTAGGCCTAATATTGCATATTCTCCACAGTCAACCGTAAACTGTCAACCGTCAACTAAATCAAGGAAGCTCTACTTCCTCCTGTATAAAACAACCTAACTTCACTTTATCGCCACTTTTGGCTTCTCCTGATTTATAGAGTTCATCAAGTTCAGCCTTTTCTTTATATGCATCAGATTCTTCACTACTGGAAAGGCTCCAGGCTATATTTGATAGCAGGATATTGTAAGCAGCTATTTCTTTGGCCGTCTGGAAGTTGCAGGTACGTTCTCCTTTTTGATATAATTTAGATAAGAACCTAAGCCCTTCAGTCTCATCAGGTAGAAGTTCATGAACCGTTGTTGCGTATTCTTTGGCCTTTTTAAAATCTTTCAAATATTCTGAAGCTGTCGCCATTCCTAAATATCCATCAGCCTTTTCAATTGGGCTGGTGGCGCTTTTTACCGCCAGACTATAATTTTCAACAGCCTGAGCATATTTTTTTTCGGCCATGCTGTTATTAGCTTTTATAAAAAGATCTGTAAAGTTATTGACAGTCTCTTTTTTTTCAGCAGGAGAATTTACTGCCAATGAACTTACAACTTTTGGATCGCTTGAAACCATTGCAGTTTTTATTTCCATTCCTTTTGGGGTAGCGCATCCACGCTGTACAAGCAATGTGGCTACATTTTGAGTTTCTGCAGTTCCTTCCCTTCCCGAAAGCAAGTCGGGGTGGAGATATCCGTGCAATTGGCCACAACTCATTTTAGGACACTTAATTAACTCCCGTTTTAAACTTTTGTAAGGTGCCCTCCAAAGATGATCGTTATGGGTAATTGCCTTATTTTTAGTAAACTCCCACAGAGTATCAATGTTGATTTTATCATGAAGGTCACACGCACAAAATGCCATCATTTTTAAGTTATATGGGTGCAGATTTTCTCTATCTGCATCATAAATTCTTTTATAAAGCGCACAGTACTTTCTTAAACTATCAGGTTGTTTATAATAGTAATCTTTAACATCACGGCCCTTATTGTTTAAGACTTCAATTGGATTTCTGCTGGAAGAAAACCACTTGTCATATAATACAAGTAAACTATCAAATAAGTATTTTGAATGTTTGTCCCTTCCGGCCAGTTTATGATTAAAATACAATTTGGCGTTAAAGAAAAAACAATCTGGTTGTATTGGATTTTCCTTAAGTGTTTCAATAATTAATTCATGTGCCTGTTCATGTTCCTGATGCTTAACAAGTGCCTGAAGATGTTCACAAACAGAAGGCATGTCAGAATCAGTGGCTTTTTCTTGGCCATGATCATGATGATAACCTGAGTTGCTATATTGCTGGGCATTGACTGTAAAACCTGCGGATAATAAAAGAATTATCAAGCAATGCTTTAGAATTAGAAATATAAATTTTGTTTGGTTCAAAGCTTTTTAGCTTAAAAGTTTTAGGAGCAAATCAAATTTAACTTGTTTCCTGTCCACTATCAATATTAAAGACCGCTTTTTTTAGCCAGAATAAAGGAAAATATGCTTCCAAGAAAGTTTTGAAGTAATTATTCGTGCAAATATGTTCGCATTTTGTACTTACGGGCTATGAAAATGAACCCTATCGCAGTAATAAACATCATTCCGACGAAAAACCAATAATAGTTAGCCCCAACAAGTTTTGATGTTCCATCAGGATTTTGGATTACATAATTAATAATAGCTGTTATCAGATTTCCTAGTGAAATTGAAAGCATGTACATTCCCATAATCAGGGATTTCATATTATGAGGTGCTTGGGAATAAGAAAATTCC
>JACMRH010000240.1 GCA_014376535.1 Cytophagales bacterium
AGTCTGTCATCAACCTCAATGATATACAAATGGTAGGCATGTCCGGGAATTACTCCTGATTGACCTCTGATAAACGATTTTCCTAAAAATGCATTGTAGTACTTTGTGGCTATAGTAATTCTTTTTTCAATTCCTTCCTCCGCTCTTTTAAGCTGGCTGATACCAAGAGCGGCTTGAAAATCTGTGATACGATAGTTAAAACCTAAATCCTGCATTTCCATGTACCAGGAAGGATATTTTTCCTGACCAGATACCCCAGATGCAAAGTCGGCGCTGTTTTGGAAAGTATTTGTGTCCCTCGTAATTCCATGAGTCCTGAGAGATAAGAGTTTTTTATACAACTCCTCATCATTGGTCGTAATGGCTCCACCCTCACCAGTTGCAATATGCTTTACAGGGTGAAATGAAAAAATGGCAAGATCTGCAAATTTACTGTTTCCGCAATGCTGTATTGAACCCATTGAATCAGTAAAAGCTCCACCCGGGGCATGGCAAGCATCTTCTATAATCCACAGGCCGTATTCATCTGCTAAGTTTCTGTATTGTTCCAGATTTACCGCTCTACCTGCAAAATCTACTGGTATAATGCCTTTGTAAGAGCCCTTGGGAGAGGCTTGCAACAATTCCTTAACCTTATTAAAATCTAATAAGTAGGTATTCGGATCAATATCAGCAAAGATCACTTCACCACCGCAATAGCGTACACAGTTGGCCGAAGCGGCGAAAGTAATGGGAGTTGTAATAACTTTATGTCCTTCCTTAACACCTAATGCGAGAGTGCATAAATGGAGTGCGGCGGTACCGTTAGAAACAGCCACTGCATATTTGCTGCCAATATAGTCGGCAAAAGCCTTTTCAAATTCCAGAATTTTCGGTCCTTGAGTTAAAAAATCAGATTTCAGGGCATCAATAACCGCTTCTATATCCTGGTCGGTAATATGCTGGCGACCATATGGAATGACACTATTCATAGATTATGCTTGAAATGTAGATTCAACATGTTCTCTAATAAGATTCCTTAAGGTTTCTACTGTTTCCCATTCTGTATTTTCACCGGACGTATAACTAAAACCTCTATTAACCATTTTCGCTCCAAATGTTTGGATAAACTCTTCTTTTTTCCATGATGGAACTTGCGGAAGTATAACATAGTATTTCCCCAAATCATAGGTTGTAAAAGAGTCCGAACTGGTTATCATTTCTTCATGCACTTTTTCACCCGGCCTGATCCCAATAATTTTATGTTCACAATCGGGGCCAATAGCGGTTGCTAAATCCAAAATCTTGTAAGAAGGTATTTTTGGCACAAATAATTCGCCACCCCATGCCTGGTCTAAAGCATGTAAAACCATATCGACCCCTCCAGTAAGTGATATGTTAAAACGGGTCATATCAGGGTCAGTAATTGGTAAGACACCAGATTTTTTCAATTTCAAAAAATAGGGTATTACAGAGCCGTTCGATCCCATAACATTGCCATATCTAACTACAGAAAATCTGATGTCTCTTTTGCCTTTTATATTATTTGCAGCTATAAAAAGCTTGTCAGATGTTAGTTTTGTAGCCCCATAAAGATTAATAGGAGCGCAGGCCTTGTCTGTAGACAATGCAACAACTTTGGAAACATTCGTCTCCAAAGCCGCCCTGATAACATTTTCTGCCCCACCTATATTTGTTTTCACACACTCATCAGGATTATATTCTGCAATGTGAACATGTTTCATTGCAGCAGTATGGATTACATAATCAATATTGGTAAACGCCCTTTTAAGCCTTTCGTAATCTCTTACGTCACCGATAAAATACCGGATTGCCGGATATTTGGTATCGGGGAAATCCTGTGCCATTTGAAACTGCTTTTGCTCATCGCGGGAAAATATGACAAGACGTTTCACATCTGGCCATTTTTGTAAAATCACCTTGGTGAGTTCTTTTCCTAAAGTGCCAGTGCCACCAGTAATTAATATCGATTTATTTGAAAGCATTGTCTAATTAATTTTGATTTGCTCAATTTGATATGCCAAATTGATAAAAGCAGAAGGGTTTTCACTGTTATATCCAAGCTCTTTAGAACTTCTGTCAGATCTAAAGTTTAAATTAAAGTAAGAATCTATTAAATCGTAAGGATAATTGTCTGCAGCTAAGTCACCTCTTTTACCTAACCACAAATACAAAGGAAATGCCCCGGTCCTAAATAAATTTTTTGGCATTCTTAAAGAAGATTCTATTACTTGCCCTTTAAATAATTTACTCTGAGAAATACAAATTAAACCTGATGCGCCAATACATTCATCAGTTCCATTTGGTGTTCTGATTAATATTGAAAAATACAATTCTTCCACATCAGTGTTTACAATGGCCTCAAATGAAATTTTTATATCTTCAAAAGGATCTAAAGTTTGTGAACCATTATTTATTAAAATATTTGTAAATCTAACTTCTCCGTTACCTCTTCTGATGGTAGCATCATGTAGAAACTCAGTTGCTGATATGGAGGTTTCTGATCCTATTAAATATTTAGACAGGACAATGTTTGTAGATCCCTCCAGCTCAATTCTTCCATTTTTTAAAAGTATGCCTTTATTGCATAATTCTTTAATTGCACCAAGATTGTGACTAACAAAAAGGACTGTTCTTCCGTCCTTATTGTTAACATCCTGCATTTTACCCATGCATTTTTTCTGAAATTCTAAATCGCCAACAGAAAGTACCTCATCTACAATTAATATGTCTGGTTCTAAATGTGCCGCTACTGCAAAGGCCAAGCGAACATACATTCCTGAACTATAACGTTTTACCGGCGTATCAATATATCCGGCAACACCTGAAAACTCAACAATTTCTTCCAGTTTAGATGCTATCTCTCTACGAGACATGCCAAGAAGAGCCCCGTTCATAAAAATATTTTCTTTGCCGGAAAGATCACCATGAAAGCCTGTTCCTACTTCCAGAAGCGACGCCACGCGTCCATTAATGCAAATTTTTCCGGAAGTAGGTGATGTTGTTCTGGAAAGGATTTTAAGGAGAGTACTTTTACCTGCACCATTTTTTCCAATAATTCCAACTGCATCTCCTTTTTTTATCTCAAAATTTATATCCTGAAGTGACCAGACAAAGTCACTGGTTGCCTTCTTGCTTCTGTCATTTGCAATGGCAATTTTAGAGTTTGGATCTTCTTTGCCTCTGTATTTAGCCCACCAACTTGTAAGATCTCTACTTAAAGTACCTGTCCCAATATCGCCTAAACGGTACATTTTGGAAAGTTTTTCTACTTTTATTGCTATATCTGACATTATTTGATAAACTTCAATTTTATCTAAACCAAAGTTAAGCTGCTAAATAAATTTACAGTCAACATGACCTTAGAGACGGTGAATAAAAAGAAAAAATAAACTTGTATAATTGGACTGCTGATCGAACTTTAAACTTAATTTATTTTTAATTATTATTTAATTTGATTGCTGTAGGCAATTCAATCCATTGATCTACGTTCAGTACCCAATTATTATTATGGGATGTAAATTTAAAATTTAATAAAAGATCTTTAATTATCACATTTTTAGCCGTAGGTATAATTTCACCAGTTATTTTATAATACCTGTTCCTCCTTGCAATGTCTACTATATAATTCATAATAAACTCTTCCATTCCTCTTTTCAAGATCCTGCAGCTCATAGCCCAGGTGTCTATAAATAAGCTTTCCTTCAGCTTTTTAAGAATCACAACTGCAATTAATCCATAAGCTCCGTAAGTATCTGACAAGTTAAAGTATAGAGGTACATATTCTTCTGAATAGCTTATTTTATATAGTTCTTCTTCAGAATACCTTATTGTCCTAAGATTAAACTGATTGGATCTTTGTAATAGCTGTGCAATTCTAGGAATACCATACTCATCAAAATTCTTTACAGAAGAGGCCATATGAAGGTTCTTAAAAAATTCCTCTTCAGACTTGCTTTCCTGTTTATGGATAACTCTTTTGAACTCATCCTGATAAAGACGCGTCCTTTTTTTGTCTTCACTGGAAATTGAGACTGTTTCGAACAGATTTAATGATTTCAGAAAATCAAGGTATTCAGCTGGATCAGCCGGTAATTCTGGAATGCATATTTCTGGGAAAGCATGCCGAACCAAGCCTCTTTCGAATTGGTTGTCGTCCAGAAACACCATGGAATCAAATCCAATATTCAATACTGTCTGTATGTGTTTTATATTTTCATCTTTATTATTCCAGTTAGCGACAAAAACAGAAATATCATCCAATCTCAAAACCATTTCAGGGTGCTCGATGAATGGTGCCATGGCAATACTCTCAGTATTTTTGCTACACACGGCCAGGATTATTCCTCTGTTTTTAAGTTCTTTAGCCCATGTTTGAATTTCAGAATAGGCTTTTCCAATGCCAATATTGCCAATTTGAATATTGTTGAGCCCATCTTCCCCTATTTCTCCTCCCCAGATGGTATTGTCCAAATCCAAAATGAGACATTTTTTTATCCGGCCTAAATGTGGCAAAATTATATCTACCATATTTTTGGCTATCAGCACAAAAAAATCTATACTAAAAGCAAAATCACTACTTAAATATAATTTGTGGTCGATAGAAAAATTTTGGCCATGTTGATTGGATAAAGAACAAATATCATTTAAAAATAGCTTGTGATGCTTTTGTGACAATTGCATCAATTCAAAATTCAGTTTTCTGATTTGAAACAAAAAAGAGTGTCCAACTTTATTACTAAAATTCCCAAAAACACTGTCATTTAATTCTATGAAATTATTGAAAATGATTTGAGTATCTAATGAATCTAATTTCTTTATTAAGGCTTCAATCGACTTCAAATAATCATCAGCAAAGCTTAGCCGATCTTTTTCCTCTTTTGTGCAAAAATTGGCATATTGATTTTGAACACAGTGAAGAAGTATGGTAAATGCTGGTTGAAATTGAAACAGGCCAGAATCAGGATTTAAAATTTCCTGGCTAATTTGATTATAATCAGACTCATATATTAAAAAATCTATCCCAACTTCGAAACCATATCCTTTCAATGCCTGGTGCAAAATCTGTGTTGAAGAATCTCCCAGAATAGCAATTTTGACAAGCTTCAAATTAGAAAAATCCTTTTTCAGGTTTTTCTTTAACTTTAGGAAATCGATCTGGTTTTCTTGATTGATCATTTTACAACCTCAAAAGGCACAAAAGTTCCACAAAGATCAGAAAGTGTGTGTGCTATTTTTAAAAAGTACATCTATTGGTTGTTTTCCCAGTATTGCAAAATATCTATTAAACTCTGATCCAAACTTATAGAAGTATTCCAGCCAGTTTCGAGTTTTAATTTTTCATTGTCACCTCTTATTAAAAAATTATCATTTGGCCTGATAAGTGTAGGGTTCGTAACAGTTGTTATTTGAATTGAAAGTATCTTGGCCATTTTTAGAATTATATCTTCCAGGGTGATGCCTACTCCGCTACAAATGTTGTAAACTTCTCCTTTCCGACCCTTTTTAAACAAAGTGTAGTAGGCTTTTACAACGTCTCTGACATCAAGAAAGTCTCTGGTAATTTGTAGGTTACCGGTTTGTAATTGAGGGTTTTTGTTTTGTGTTTTAATTTCTACGAGCTGTTTCGCAAAAGAAGAAATAACAAAGATGTCTTTTTGTCCTGGCCCGATATGGTTGAAGGACCTGGTCAATATTATATCGAGGCCATATCCATCTACATACACCTTTGAAAGCATTTCCTGCGATACACGGGCAACTGCATATGGACTAACAGGTTTCAACTCTTGTGTTTCTTTTAAAGGAATATCTTTTGGGTCCACATTTCCATATTCTTCAGATGAGCCCACAGAAATTATTCTGCATTTCAGGTTCATGGTCCTGATTTGTTCTAATAAATTTAGAAATATATTGGTATTGTTTGCAAAGCTAGCCAATGGGTTCTTCCAACTAAATGCAACACTGCTATAAGAGGCCAGGTGAAGAATAAAATTGGGCTGAAATTGATATAATGTATTGTCTACCTGGTTTTTATCCAAAAGATCAATTTTGCAAAACTGGCACTTAATGAACTTATAATTGTTAATTGAAAAGTCTGGTTCATTGATGTCCAATCCTAGTACCGCTACAGGCAATTGCAAAGATTCTAGAAGGTTTAGAAAATGCTTACTAACAAATCCAGAAAAACCTGTGATTAAATATTTTTCCATCTTTTATAAATGGATATTCTTAATATACTTCAATTTTAAGCTTTTAAGCAAAGTTTTTGACAATCAACTCTTTATTTTCTGTTGCCCAATTTGATATTTCATCCAGGATTTCAATACCTGTTCGAGTTGGTCTCCAATTCCATGCTTCAGCAGCCAGACTGGTATCTGTTACATAATAAGGAAGATCAAACGGTCTGTTCGATTTTTCAGTACCAATGAGTTTCTCGGTGTTAAAACGGTTTTTGCAATAATCATTCAGTTCCTTTAAGCTGAAACTGCCTTCCAAGCCACCACCAAGATTTAGGATGTGAGGTTTTTTGCCCTCGTTTTTACCATAGTTAATTTGCTTTAATAAAAGCAATCCTAAGTCATTTGGGTGCATTAGGTCACGTACTTGTTTACCCTCTCCGCCATAACCTATAAACCCTAATGGTTTGTTTAACATCCAGTTATAAATCCAAAAAGAAAAGATTCCCTGATCAATTTTCCCAAATTGCCCCGGTCCTGCAATAACCCCACATCTATTTACCCATATAGGGAAATCAAACGTCATAGCATATTCAAGTGCCATTACTTCTGATGCAAGTTTTGTGGCACCGTAGATAGATATTGGCGCAGCAGTTGGAAAATTTTCAGTAACTCCTAAACCTGTAAAACCTGGTGGGAAGTTCTTGTCCAAATCTAGTTCAAACCTTGATGAAGTGTCTTTAAGACTCAATGAATTAAGATGGTTAATTGAATACACCCTGCTAGTACTGAGCAATATAAACCCGCATTTAGATTTTCTGCATTTTTCCAGAAGGTTCAACGTTCCGGACAAATTATGTTGAACTAATTGAGATGTTCCACCATTTATACCTGCAAGTACACTTGGGTTTGCGGCACAATCAATGATCCAGTCAACATCTGGCAGATCTTCAACATCATCCTTTACCCTGATATCGCCATGAATAAATGTGCATCCTAATGATTTTAATAATGGGAGGTTTGTTTCACTTCCCCTTCTGCTAAGGTTATCAATGCCAATTATTTGTACTTCTGGGATAGATTTTTTAATAAAATCTGCAAGTCTGCTACCTACAAAACCTGCAATTCCTGTGATAAGTAATTTCAAAATGGATTTTAATCTGTCTTTATCGGTGAAACTAATAAAATTTGTCTTAATAATGGAAATATCAACTTGATTCAGTTTTGTGTTGTGAGTGATGTTTTGTGCGTGCAGTTTAAAAAATTGTGAGATTTTATATTCACATTAGTCTGATTATTTAATACTTTTCTAAAATCATTACCTTTTTAACCATGCTGGGTATTATGTATTATACGTTAATTCCAATTAAAATAAAGCAAAATTTTAGGGGTGGATGGCGTAAGTACAGGTATAATCTAATATGAACCAGTTTTCTGCGTATTTAGAAATGGGTTTTGGCCATATTTCCGATTGGAAAGGCTATGACCATATACTTTTCATCGTGGTTTTATGTGCAGTTTATCAGGTTTCGGAATGGCGAAAAATGGCTGTATTAATTACTGCTTTTACTATCGGACATTCTGTAACTCTGGCCTTATCAGCTTTAAAAATTTTCGTGGGAAATGCCTACCTGATAGAAATATTAATCCCGGTAACTATACTGATTACAAGTTTGCATAACCTTGCCTTAACACCCTCTGGTTCAACTAATAAAATTGTTTACAATTACATTCTGGTTCTCTGTTTCGGATTTATACATGGGATGGGTTTTTCCAATTATTTCAATGCTTTGATGAGCGATAGTATGAATATTGGCCTTCCGCTTTTGGCCTTTAACCTTGGTTTGGAACTCGGCCAATTACTTATCGTTAGCCTGTTTTTTACCTTACATTTTTTTCTGAATAAATTAGTGAAATTCCCTCAGCGTGACTGGACAGTTTTTTTTTCAGGTGCAGGGGCTGGAATTGCAACCTTAATGATTATTGAAAGAATTGCCACAAAATAATATGAAACAGATAGCCCTATTTTTAATTTTCCTTTTTGGCATATTCAACACTGCCAAACTGCATCCTATAAATATGACAGTAACTGATATTAGCTACAGTGAAAAAAAGCTCCGGATGAAGATCAAGTTTTTTGCTGACGATTTTCAATCCTCCTTATCACAGTCAATAAAAAAACCTGTTGACTTTGTAAATATGCCCCTTTCTAAAAACGAAACTAACATCAGGAAATACATTCAGGCAAGGCTTAATATTACACTAAATGAAGACCGGACGGTTTGGTCTTATAAAAAAATGTGGTTGTCAAACGAAGTGATGTATGTAGAATACGAAACCAGTCTGAAAGATCCTGAAAAAGTTAAATTCATAAAGGTTAAAGACTTTCTTCTTTTTGATGACTTTCCGGAACAGAAAAATATTGTAAATATCAATCTGAAGGGGGAAATTAAAGTGCTGACCTTTGAAAACACCGCAGAAAAAACAATGAAAGAAGTCAGATTCGATTAAATAAGATAGATGTAAAATGTATGTTGGAATGGTAATTTAGGCAAAAGGCACATGAACAAACCAACAGAAAAAGAAAAAATGCTGGCCGGGGAATTATATGATTCTACTGATGCAGTCCTTGTTGAAGAAAGATCAAAAGTAAGGAAGCTTCTCCATAAATTTAATATTTCTGAATATCATAACAACGACTTTTACAGAACTAACTTAACTGAACTATTACCCAATTGTGCCGGTGATATTTATATTGAACCACCATTTTACTGCGATTATGGTTACAATATTTACTGTGGAGAAAAAGTATATTTTAATTTTAATTGCGTAATCCTTGATGTTGTTCCGGTAATTATTGGGAATAATGTATTTTTTGGTCCGGGCGTACAATTGTACACGGCAACACATCCTTTAAATTATGAAATAAGAAAAACCCTGGAATCAGGAAAACCTATCAGTATTGGAAATGATTGCTGGATAGGTGGGGCAGCCATAATTTGTCCGGGTGTGACAATTGGCGACCGTTGTGTAATAGGCGCAGGCTCAGTCATAACAAAGCACGTACCTTCTGATTCGTTGGTTGTTGGAAATCCGGGGAAAATTATCAGAAACCTTAAATAGTTAAGTCTTGGCAAAATTGAATTAATCCAAAGAATTGCTTATTAAAACTTAGAGATATAAATTCGTTACTATTTCAAGCAGCTTAAATTTAAATAAGGGATGATCCCATTTAATAAGCCTTTTCTAACAGGTAAGGAAACTTTTTATATAGAGCAAGCGGTAAGATCAGGTAAAATATCAGGTGATGGGATTTTTACTGAAAAATGTCATCAATTTTTTCAGCAACGGTACGGTTTTAAAAAATGTCTTCTGACAACTTCTTGTACTGCTGCACTGGAAATGTCTGCTATTCTTTTAGACATTTCACCGGGAGATGAAGTCATAATGCCATCATACACTTTTGTTTCTACCGCTAACGCTTTCGTATTAAGAGGAGCCAAGATAATATTCTGTGATAGTGCTAATGATAATCCTAACATCGATGTTAGCAAGATAGAATCACTTATTACCGCAAAAACGAAAGTTATTGTACCCGTTCATTATGCTGGGATGGCTTGTAATATGGATGTAATAATGGATTTGGCAGCAAAATATAACTTATTTGTTGTTGAAGATGCAGCGCAAGCAATTGATTCGTATTACAATGGCAAACCTCTCGGGAGTTTTGGTCATTTGGCTACCTTCTCGTTCCATGAAACTAAAAATGTGATGGCCGGCGAAGGTGGAATGCTGGTTATAAATGACGAACGGTTTTTTGATCGAGCCGAAATTATTAGAGAAAAGGGAACTAACAGGCCAGCTTTATTCAGAGGTGAAGTAGACCATTATGGATGGGTCGATATTGGTTCTTCTTTCTTGCCTTCTGAAGTTATCTCCGCATTTCTATATGCCCAGTTAGAAAATCTGGAGAAAGTCCAAAAAAAACGACTTCAGATCTGGAACCGATATTTGAAGGAATTAAAACCATTAGAAGAAAAAGGGCAGATTAAATTGCTTAAGATTTCTAATGGCGCGACTAATAACGGTCATATTTTTCCAATTTTAACTCAGAATCTTCATGAAAGGGATAAATTTATTTCTCATTTAAAAACTAAAAATATATATAGTGTATTCCACTATTTGTCTCTTCACAAAAGCCCTTTTTATAAGCCTTATTATAGCGGATTGCCTTTAATGAATAGTGATCGTTATTCTGAAACTCTTGTTCGTCTACCATTATATTACGA
>JACMRH010000241.1 GCA_014376535.1 Cytophagales bacterium
AAAAATATTCAGGATGAACGAGGCTGACCAATGTGTATCGGTCACCTACAAAATTGTAAATACAGGTAAAGTAGCAGACACACTTGGGCCATGGCAAATAACCAGGATCCCATCTGGAGGGCTAACTTTTTTTCCTAAAGGCTTGTCACTTGCCAAAGGTAAATTACTGCCTTTAATGAAGGATATAAACGATGTTTCGTGGTTTGTATATGATTCAGCCTATATTTCAAAAGACCCAACAGCAGTTCCAAAATTATTCAGCGACGGTACAGAAGGCTGGATAGCGCATGTAAACAAAGACAGAAACTTAATTGTGTTCAGATTTGAAGATACGCCTGTAGAGCAAAAATCTCCTGGTGAAGATGAGATAGAAATTTACACCAACCCAAACCTGACCTACACGGAAGTAGAACCACTTGGGCCATACAAGATTATTCCGGCCGGACAATCACATTCCTGGACTGTAAAATGGTACGCAAGACAAGTACCAGCCAATATTGTAATTAAACCGGGCAGCCAGGAACTGGCGAAATTTGTGCGAGTTGTAATTGGGACTGCCAGGGAAACGGTGAGGAAGTAGAAATAGTTTGACGGTAAAGTTTTGACTGTTCACTAAACTTTAACCTAATAATCGAATAACGTCTTTTATAACAAATTTGAAATACTTTGCAGAATCTATAAAAACCCTGCAAAGAACACAATTTAAGGTCAATAAGTGAATTTGCCTCCCCAGGATACAGTTGGATGGTCAATGATCATTTGTCCTTGTCCTCCTAAAATGTGTGATACTAATTCAAACTGAACATGAATAATATTAGGAATATTTTGTCTTCCGTTTCCATTCCCGTTAGTTCTGTCAATGCCATCTACAGGATCTCTAAAAGTTGCCTTTGTAAAGTCACTGTATTTTAATGAAAATAATTTCCAACCTTTAAAATCAACTAATATTGCCTTTTCATAGGATTCATCACCAAAAAGTGGTTCAAAGAAACCATCATTGTTATCGTCTTCTTGAATAATATAGTTTATTTTCGAACCATCGTTGTTTCCATAAACAAATACATTAAAATATAAATTGTCTGGTGAGCCTGCATGTTCCATTAACTGGGTTACATTTTTTCCATATTGAGAAGGTTTTCCGCAAATGTCTGGTGTGTTCCCAAAGGTAAGTCGGTTGCCCGCTTTCGTGGAATCTTTTAAATTAACAGATTGAAGCCTGCCAATGTAGTAATCAGGCCCTGATTCAGTTTGTATCCGGGTAGAAACATCTTGTCCTTTCAAATAAAAGAACTTAGAATTTGTCAATCCCCCCTGATACCTAGAGTTTGGGAGTAAGTTAATAGAAGAATCTCCAACCCCTTCTATTATACCTTTCATATCAACCCGAACTGAAGGGTCCATATCTGTAATTGGCGAAGGTTCAATATCATAACCAACTATATAGAAAAATTGACTACCTCTATTAATGCAATCATCAAGCCTGACATATTTCGGAAACAAGGCTATTTGATTAGAATTTTCATTTTTCCTTTTTATGATAAGTATTGTATCCCGGGCGATTTCAGAATTATCAATTGACAAATGAGCTACCACTTTTTCATTGTCCCTGAAAAAATAAAGGGAATCCTGGGCACCATTCCAAATAGCTAATGTATTCAGATCTGTTGAAGTGCCAGAAAATGTTTTGTTAGCACCTGACTTTAATCCGACAATTGAAATTTTCCAGTTAACTGTCTTGTCAAATTTTCCTTTAAAATTTACTGTCCTCCCAATAGAATCACTAAAATTGACTGAGGAAGAGTTAGCCTTAAAAGGTTCAACTAAATTGGCAGAATTCTGAATTTGTGGCGCAACTATTTCCGCGCTATTCTTTTTTTTACAGCCAAATATTAAAAGGAGGCAAGCACAGTAAAATGTAATTTTTATATCGTTCATAGAAATTTGTTTAGCATTCTTCAACATTAGGCAAAAACGATTACGTATCATAATTAAAATTTACAACAGATTTTTAATGTCATTCATCCACATATTATTTTTCCGACCCGTTTTTATCCTAGTATAGGCTGAATAAAGCCACTTTTTTCTCTTAAGTATTAATTTTTCAAAACTTTAGCCTTTTCAATTTCCAGATTTTAAAAGCAAGCAATCCAAATATTGATGTCCATTAGAATACTATCAAAGCATTCAGGAAGGGCAAGGTAAACTGATTAGGTGATTCGATTTTTTTTAAATGAAGGACTACAGATAATTCTAGAAATACATTAAAAATATAATTGCAAAAAATAAAAAAATCCAAAATTAAATGACTAGTTTTGTCATGTTATAGAATGTCAATATGAAGCTATCTGAAAAAATTGTCTCTAAACGAAAAGAACTTGGTTTTACCATTTTAAGGCTAAGCACACTTTCGGGGATCGATCAGGCGTTGCTTTCTAAATATGAAAACAATCAGCGGGTACCTTCTGAAACTCATATAAAAAGCTTATCGGAAGCACTACATATTGATTATCAAGAAATCAGGAAAATGTTTCTGGC
>JACMRH010000242.1 GCA_014376535.1 Cytophagales bacterium
TCAAAATACTGTGGCGTTTGATTTTTGGTTCAAACAAAAGGTCTTAAACCTGGGAGGGAATAAAAAGGCTTATTGGCCCGTGCATAGTACAAGCCAGGTATATGACGAGGAAAACATCCTGGTTGGAATAGATGCATACCCTGGTATAATGAAAGGTTGTTATATACAAGGAAAAGGGGGAATTTCAATTGGCGATTACACTCAAATTGCACCGAACGTAGTAATTGTTAGTGCGAACCATGACGTATATGATAGCAGGAAACATACGGCAGCACCAGTAATAATTGGTAAATATTGTTGGATCGGAGCTGGCGCTAAAATTATGCCGGGTGTTACCCTCGGTGATTGGACAATTGTAGGTGCCGGTGCCGTCGTGACAAAAAATTTTATTCACGGACACTGTATTATCGGAGGAGTACCTGCAAAAATGATTAAGGAGCTCGAAAAAGAGAAATGTATTCCTTTTAAAAATAAAATTGAATATAATGGATATATCAGGGCTGACAAATTCATTGCATACCGTAAAAAGCACTTAGCAATATAATGGTCACCATTATAGATTACGGTGTTGGCAACTTAGCATCAATCAAGAATATTTTAAAAAAAATAGGTCACGAGGCTGTTATCTCTGCTCAGGAAGGTGCCATTGCTTGCGCAGATAAATTAATCTTACCGGGTGTAGGTGCCTTTGATACATGTGCTCAAAAATTAACAGAATCAGGATTATTGCCTATCTTAAATAAAAAAGTACTCGAAGAAAAAGCACCGGTACTAGGAATATGCGTTGGCATGCAATTGCTCACAGAAGGAAGTGAGGAAGGCGTGCTGCCGGGCCTTGGATGGATCAAGGGAAAGATAGTAAAATTTAAAAAGGAACAATTACCCGAAGGTCTTAAAATTCCCCACATGGGTTGGACGGATGTGAAACTTAGTAAACCTTCCCGCCTTTTCGACAACATGTATAAAGATCCCCGTTTCTATTTCGTTCATTCTTATCATCCTCAGTTAACACATGCAGAAGATGCACTTGTAGAGGCTACATATGGTTATACATTCGCTGCCGGAATGGAACGCGATAATATAATGGGTGTTCAATTTCACCCCGAGAAGAGCCACAAGTACGGAATGAAACTGTTGGATAATTTCGTAAATAATTATTAATGCGGAGAGTTAGGGTAATACCGGCTTTGTTAATTCAAAAAGGTGGACTTGTTAAGTCCGTCAAATTTAAGGATCATAAGTACGTTGGAGACCCTATAAATGCAGTCAGAATCTTTAATGAAAAGGAAGTGGATGAAATTGTGATCCTCGATATTTCGGCAACTGCAGAGAAAAGGGGTCCAAATATTCAACAGATCAAAGAATTGGCAAGTGAAGCTTTCATGCCATTAGGCTGTGGGGGTGGAATTACAAAACTGGAGGAGATAAAAGAACTGATCAGCGCCGGGGTTGAAAAAGTGATCATCAACACTGCTGCATTTAATAATCCCAGTTTAATAAGTAAGGGAGCTAAATATGTAGGGAGCCAAAGCATAGTCGTGTCAATTGATGTAAAAAAAAATCTTTGGGGCAAGTACAAAGTATATGTTCATAACGGGTCAAAAAATACCAATCTTGATCCTGTAGAGTTTGCGCGGCAAATGGAGAATGCAGGGGCGGGTGAACTGTTGTTAAACGCGATTGATAGGGACGGTACTTTTATCGGCTACGATACTGATTTAATTAAACTGATCAGTTCAAGTGTAAGTATCCCCATGGTTGCTATTGGAGGAGGGGCTACTGTTGAAGACATGGCAAAAGCTATTGAAAATGGTGCGTCTGCGGTTTCAGCAGGCAGCATGTTTGTATTTCAACGTCCACACAGGGCTGTGCTCATTAGTTATCCTACGCAAAAGGAATTAGAACAAAAGTTATTCACTAAGTTAGTTTAATGATCGTGCTATCAAAAGAGGATACTAATTATCGGCAGTGTGCAATTACAGTTATGGATAATATAGCTGATCCTGATATAACATTTGATAAAGAAGGGGTCAGTAATTATTTCTATGAATATAAAAAGGCGGAACAGGAGAATGTTTTAACTGGGAAAGCAGGAGAACAAAAGCTGCACCGTTTGGCTGAAGAAATTAAAAAGAATGGCCAGGGAAAACCCTATGATTGTCTTATAGGTCTTAGCGGAGGGGTAGACAGTACCTATGTAGCTTACCTGGTAAAGCAATTGGGGTTACGACCACTTGCAGTGCACCTTGACAATGGTTGGAACTCTGAATTGGCAGTAATGAATGTAGAAAACATTGTTACTAAACTCGGCTTTGACTTGTACACTTTAGTGGTGAACTGGGAAGAGTTTAAGGATATCCAGTTGTCTTATCTAAAAGCATCTGTGGTTGATATAGAAGTGGTATCTGACCACGCCATTTTTGCTACCATGTATAAATTGGCAAAAGATAAAAACATTGGATATATTATTAGCGGTACCAATGTAGTAACCGAGCATATTATGCCACCAAGTTGGTTGTACAAAAAAATGGATTTTACCAACCTAAAAGATATTCATAGCAAATACGGAAGCGTAAAAATAAAAACGTATCCCACATTCGACTTCAAAAAATATGTTTATTATTCTGCTGTATTAAAACTTACCCCTATTTCCATCCTTAATTATGTTCCCTACAACAAACAGCAAATAAAAGAACTGATCACCAAAGAATTGGACTGGAGAGACTATGGCGGAAAACATTACGAGTCTGCTTTTACAAAGTTCTACCAGGCTTACATTCTGCCTCAAAAGTTTAAAATTGATAAAAGAAAAGCCCACCTCTCAACATTAATCTGTAGCGGGCAGATGACTAAAGAAGATGCACTGAAAGAGTTGGAACAACTATTATACGAGCCTGCCCAATTAAAGTCAGACACGGAATATGTTATTAAAAAATTTGGCTTAACAGAAAAAGAGTTTGAAGACATCATGAAGCTTCCTGTTAGAAAGCACGAGGAATTTAAAACTGATCAGCACCTTAAGGAAGGATACATGAATTTGCTTCGCAAAACGGAAAGGTTCCGTCGGTTTTTAAAAGCTAAGAAATAATGACAAAAATAAAGTTTGCCCTTGTTGGATGTGGAAGGATAGCCCAACGTCATGCAGAACATATAAATAATAATGGACAACTGGTTGCCGTATGTGATATAGTGAAAGCTAAAGCAGATGCTTTGGCATCAAAATATGAAGCAATTTCTTATAATAACATTTCAGATCTTTTACAAAATGAAAAGGATATTGATGTAATATCTATATGCTCTCCGAACGGTCTTCACGCAACACATACCATTCAGGCTCTTAAAGCCGGTTTTCATGTATTATGCGAAAAGCCAATGGCAATTAATGTACATGATTGCGGAGAGATGATAAAAGAAGCTGAAAGAGCAAACAAGCGTTTATTCGCTATTAAACAAAACAGGTTCAATCCTCCTGTTGCTGCTGTTAAAGATGCAATTGATAAAGGCATACTTGGAAAAATATACAGTGTTCAACTAAGTTGCTTTTGGAATAGAAACCCGGATTACTACGAAAACTCGTGGAAGGGAACGAAAGATTTAGATGGAGGAACTTTATACACACAGTTTAGCCATTTCATAGATCTGTTATATTGGATGGTTGGTGATGTAAAAAGAGCTTTTGCATTGATGGGTAATTTTGCACACCACAATATTATTGAATTTGAAGATACGGGAGTTGTTGCAGTTGAATTTCATAATGGAGCTATAGGAACCATTAATTATACCGTTAACAGTTATAATAAAAATATGGAAGGCTCATTAACCATATTTGCCGAAAAAGGAACTGTAAAGATAGGTGGCCAGTATTTAAATGAACTTGAGTACCAGAATATTAAAGATTTTGAATTTAAAGATATTCCTGTTGGTAATACAGCAAACAATTATGGAAATTATACCGGTTCAATGTCTAATCACGATAAAATCTACGAGAACCTGGTAGATGTTTTATTAAATGGAAGCTCTATATCAGCCAATTCATTCGAAGGACTGAAGACAGTAGAGATCATTGATAAAATTTACCAGTCCGCCAGACAACTTACTCTTTGCTAACCAGGTTTCTATTGTAAGCTTTCACTTTATCTTAAGAAGGTTAATTAATTTAAAAAACCTTTTACTTGAAGCTGCTTAGTGCAATCCATTTGAACGAAATCCCTCGACCTGAACAATGCGGCCATAAAAAAATCCAATGCTCGTCTCTGGAAATTAAATTCTCAACTGCTTTAACAAAATCAGGTTTTTTGTTCCCGGCATTTATTCTTCAAGATACATTGTTGCGTCGCACTCTTGTACTGTGTATTATTTTACTGCCCAGGTTTCACCCCCTATTTTATTTAAGATATATTCTAATCCAACCCCAATGAACGTTCCTTTTGTAGATCTTAAAATACAATATCAATCTATTAAAAAAGAAATTGACTCAGCCATTCAATCAGTTATTGAAGAAACTGCTTTTATTGGTGGAAAATATGTAAGTGAGTTTGAGAAAAAGTTTACAGAATTATATGGTGTAAAACATTGTATCAGTTGTGCCAATGGTACAGACAGTTTATACATTCTGATGAAGATGCTTGGCATTGGTGCAGGCGATGAAGTTATTACTGTTGCAAATAGCTGGATTTCGAGCTCAGAAACAA
>JACMRH010000243.1 GCA_014376535.1 Cytophagales bacterium
AAGAGCCTGGAAAGAACAGCTGCTTATTTACCCGATTCTGTTTTTAAAATAGCAGATGCCAAAAGAGGTGATATCGGCAATACAACCGACATGTACGCCAAAGCTTTTTTTGAGCACATGAATTTTGATTCGGTTACCATAGCACCTTACATGGGTTCTGATTCAATAACTCCATTCCTAAAGTATAAAGACAAATGGGCAATTATTCTTGCGCTAACTTCTAATTCCTCGAGCTCTGATTTTCAGTTAAAAAAGTTGTCAGGATCTGACAATGCCTTATATCAGGAGGTTTTGTCCTTAACATCTTCTATGGGGAATATCAATAACATAATGTATGTTGTTGGTGCTACCAAAGCTTTAGAGTTAAAAAGTATCAGGGAATTAGTACCTAACCACTTTTTGCTTATCCCTGGAGTTGGGGCACAAGGCGGAACAGTTAAAGATGTCTTTGAAGGTGGTGCAAACAAAGAATGTGGTTTGCTAATCAATTCTTCGAGAGGTATTATTTATGCCTCAAATAAAGAGGATTTTGCTGAAAATGCTGCAATTGAGGCAGAAGTGCTGCAAAAGGAAATGGAAAGTTTTCTGACAGTTTAGGAATATTCTTATTCTTTTTACGTCTAATATTTTTTACAACCTTCCCTAATTGTGGTTTTAGACAAAAAAATTTTACTTTTTTTACCATTATTACTGCTAAATATATCCGCCTATTCTCAGGAATATAGCTTTGTTCAATTAAAACCTAAGGTTCACATTTTACCTCTTATCAACCCTGAAAGATTTTATTTGCAAGGAAGCGTAGAATTTTTGCTTAATAACCGGATTGGTATTGAATTAGGATACGGAAGACGAATTTCTGAGCTTAATTTGGAGAAAATTGTAATTCCATTTGGTGAAAGTATAATGCTTGATGTTAATTATTATACAAGAGCCTATAAAAATAGCCAGCGCTTCAGGTTTCGTATGTTATATGGTGTTTCAATAAGAAAAATCACTGATTCACATAATGGAGAAGTGGATTGGACAGCACCTTTAGATAGCTCCCATTCCCATAAGGTCAGAGAAACTGTTGGTGTGAATAAAACCTTAATCATTTTCGGCATAAAGGCCGGAGTGGAGTTTTATTTTTTTAAAATCTTTGGGTTAGATCTGTTTATTGAACCTGGCTTAAAATATAAAAATCAAAATATTCAATCTGCATACTATGACAAAAAAGGAGTTTATCCAACTAATACAAGTCCCTTCTTGCTAGATTTATTACCTTATAATGGGTATTTACCTAATTTTAACCTAGGAGCGCGTTTCTTTTGGTTATTAAATAAGAAAAAATAATAATAAATAGACTTCTAGAAATCATATCCTAAGGTAACATACCACACCGGCTTTTTCACTACATAATCCATCACTCCCCAAGCCAGATCTACTTTCAGGTAATAGCCTAATAACATTGTCCTTAAGCCTGGGCCAAAACCTTGCAACCATGGATTTCTGTAATTAATAACCTGGGCAGAAAATGGATTATGCTCTGGAGCAATTGTAACTGTATTAAAATTGTTTTTCTGGTCCCAGGGATTAGTTCCTGACCAGGCAGTTCCAACATCATAAAATCCTATTAACTGCAGGTTTTTTAGAAAATTACTGCCTATTACGCCCCTATAAAAATATTTAATAACAGGCCATCTCACTTCAAAATTCAAAACAAGGTGATTGTTTCCATAAAGTTGATTATAAGAAAAACCTCTCATATTAGTCACATATTTATTGAACAAAAGATCTCTTTTGTCAAGAAATAAAGTATTGTACAATGGACTCGAAGGATCAGCAGTATTAGTGGAATTTCCTGTTACCCAATTATCCATTCCACCAAGTAGAAAATTCTTTTTAGCAGGGCCAAGAAAACTTCCGCCAGTAAACCTCATGGCCAGTATAAGTTCCTGATGAATTCTTTGATATCTTCTAACATCAAGGAGAACCTTCCCAAAATTTTGTTTTTTATCAAGGACGAATGCGCTATCATTTTTTTGTAAAGCGTAATTAAAATCATAGGCGATCTTAAATTTCGTTCCTTCCTGCATGTTATGTCCAACAATGAGGGTATTGTCATACACAGCTTCCAAACGGTAACTGGCATAATTCGTATATTGATCATAGGGGTCGTTACCAGCAAAAGGCCTGGCAAAATTGAACCTGCTATTCATGTAATAAGGTACAGCACTTACTCTGAATGTATTAGTGATAGGGTACGAAACTTCTACCTCAAATTTATTTACTGTGTATTTGGTAGGCTGATAAGACGTTCTTTGATTTGATATATAAAGCCTTTGCTTTTCATACCTGAATTTGAAATCTATCCTCTTTTTCAAATATTGATATTCAAGGTACACATTGCTTGTGCGCAAATCTGTACTTCCAAAAAGACCTCCATAAAACCGGTGGTCGTTGAACATATCAGCCAATGTAAGGTTCATTACTCCACCCATCCCACGCAACGGATCGAAAAAGATAGAAGTAACCGTATTTTCTATACCTAGTTTATGCCTGGCCTTCCATAAACCACCCTTTGCAGCAAATAACTGATAATCTGATTTGTATAAATAATATTTGTCTGTTTTTATACCCTGCCTGTTTGCATAAAATCCACTTGAGGCTTTTAAGGTGTTTTTTTCTGATTCAAAAACAAATGTTTCAGTTTGAACTGTATCTAAATCTAAAATATTAACAGTAGTATCCTTTGCAAGCTTTGCGATGGCAGAATCTGTCATGGAACCATTCATAATGGCGTCAACAAGCTTTTCAAGCTTTTCTGATTCCATTTCAGTTCTTAATTTATCTTCTACTACTTTTATTGCCTCTCTTCTGTTTTCAGCAACCTTTTCTTCTTCCTCTTCAAATTGCTTTTCCAGGTAAACCTGTCTGGTTGTTTTAGATGTATTAACTTCTGAATTTATATTTATTGGCTCAAAATGTACTCTTTCTTTTCCTTTGCTAATGGAGACATGAGCTATGCCCTGGCTTGCATAATTAAAATCAAATTCTCTGAAACTCTGGGCATTTTTGGTTATTTGATGTACCGTAGTTGTTGTATCGTCTAATGAAAGTTTAAAAACATTCATTATTCCATTCCCATCTCCGAGGTAGGCAATACTCTGGTTATCAATACTTACTGGCTTTATTTCATCAGAAGTAGAATGTGTTATTCTTTGTAGTACGGATGTAGAAACTTCAGGATTATATACGAATAAATCTAAATTACTTCCAATCAACCTAAATCGTGCCTCATCTACACCAAGTGTATCGTTATGTCGGTTGCTACTCCATATCAGGTTTTTTGTTCCCTTTTGAAAAATTGGATTTAAGTCATCATACATATCATTTGTGATAACCTTGGTACTGGCCCTTCTGGTATCATACAAATAAATGTCGCTTTGGCCGTTTCTTTCAGCAGACAATACAATAAAATTATCATCAGGAGACCAATTATAATCCAGGATCTGATTGAAATTGTAAATTTTGATCCGACTCTTTACTGTTCCGTTTTTCTTATATGTCTTTAGTATATGCCTGTTTTTCTTTTTAATTAGTACTGAAAGCTGATTGTTATTTTTCCAGGCGATCAAGGGCATATTGTAATTAACTTTTTGATTCACAAGGTTTGTTCCGCCTCGTTTCAATGTTCTCTTTCTACCAAATGTAATTTTCTCTTCTGTTTGAACGTTTACAACAGTGTCTTTTAAAATTGTTTTTAAAACCGCAGTATCTTCAGTAACACCAAATTCTTTGTCAATGTCTGATACTTTTTCCGGTGCAGTTACTTTTCTTACAATAGCTTCTTCACTAGCTGCTTTACGTTTGATTTTGGTAATTTTAATTGTATACCTGCCTTTAAGATTTTGGGTATAAGCAATCCTTTTACCATCAGGACTTATTTTGATCTTGTTATAATCAACTCCCCTATAATTTGATTTTTTTATTCTGCTTGCTTTTTCCGGCCTGTTATATTCTTCTGAAACTTTCTCAGCCATTTCTATATAAAATGACTTCCATTCTTTCATAAAGTCCTTATACTTAATATTTAGCGTATTTTCAATGGCTTCTTTGTCATTTCGCATTATTCTTCCAAAAGAAATAATGTTGGCCATTTCTACTTCTCCATACTTAAAGGTGATATAATTAAAGATAGACTGACCGAGCAATTCTGCTTCTCTTCCTCTGAATTTTGCTGGATTTCTTAACCGATATTTGGTGACTACATCACGCATAAAGTCATCCATCTCCTGGCTCCAACCCCTGCCGACATAAGCAGCAGCACCGGGAACAAACCAGTCTGGTAAATTCATAAGCAAAGAATTCTGGTATACTTCCCGGATATTTCCACCGTAAAGCAAGTCTGTAATATAAATTTTGGCGATGTTAACGCTAATGTCGTTTTTAAAATCAATCAGATTTCCATTGAAAGCCAATTCTGCATTAAGTTTTACAAAATTGGTTTGACCACCAATGAAAGCCATTTCATCGTCGAGACCAATATTACTTTGAAGAAGGTCAGTATGCGAATTATAGAGAAGAATCCGCGTTTTGCCAAAAGGAGCATAACCAATTAGCTTACTTATCCTTTTAAATTCCTCCTCGGCATGCAATGCTGTAAATCGGGCTATTTCGGAGCCTTCCCTGTAAAAATAAATTTCAAAATTGTCTGTTTTGTAATAAGTCCAATCAAACCTTTTGTGCTGGATCCTATTCTTCCCAAAATGGTCAATAGTGCTTTGTGCCTGAAGTTTACAGGGCATAAAGGCAATAAAAATTACTACCAGAAAAAAGAGACAAAACTGTAGAGGCTTAAGCCGCAGGAACATCAATCAGGAACTGTTTGTTTTAATGATAAAGGTAATCAAATCGCCGGATATCCACTTCTGGCATCAAAGGTTTATGATGAATGAGAAAGTTGGCCATTTGCAAGGAAAAATAAGGTGCCAAAGAAACTCCCTTAGTTCCTAAGCCATTGAATATAAAAACATTAGAGTACAAAGGGTGTTTTCCTAATATCGGCCTTCTATCAACTGTTGTAGGCCTGACTGCGGTGCGTTGATTTATAATTTTATATTGAGATTTTAATACAGCTTCTAACTTTGCACTTAAATCGTTTCTTGCTTCTTCTGTAGGCAATAAGTCGTCAAAATCCCTTTCGTAAGTGGAGCCAATCCTTTGATAATTACTTTCAGGAAGTATAAATACCCTTTTATTCACGATTGATTCTATTTGATAATTATCTATTTTCACATCCAGTATTTGACCTTTTGTTGGCTCAATAGGGAGATATTTAAATAATTCATTGTCCTTATTATTATGTCCTTCACAGAAAATAATAGCCTTTGCACTTATATTTTTAAAGTTGATTTTATCTTCAAGGATTGTTAAATTTTCCACTGAGCAGTTTTCCTGAAGTATCATACCTTGTTGTTGAAAGTATGTGTCGAAACTTTCCAGCATTAACTTAACCTGAACATATCCAGACAATTCTGTATAAAAGCCACCATATGGAGCATGATAATGCTTAAGAATCTCTTGGTCAGTTTCAACCAGTCTGATATAAGATTTAAAAGCCTCGTCAGAACTTTGACCATACCAATAATTCTGATCTGAAATAGAATCAAATGGCCGGAACATTGCTTTTTTATGTAAAAAAGTAGTGCCTAAGAAGCTTTCCAGATCTGAATAAAAAGTATCCAAAAAAGGAAACAACGAATCTGCCAACCAGGTTTTCACCAGTCGTCTTCCTGTAATGGGGTTGTAAATTCCAGCAGCAATTTTGGAAGATGTAATTTCTTCGTTTGAGTCTACAATTAAAACAGACTTATTTTCCTTTAATAAATTATAGCTTAACAAGGAGCCTGCAAGCCCCTGACCTACAACGAGGTAGTCTACCTCCATCTACTTTTTAGCTACTAAAAACAAATCAATTGCGTCCTTTTTATAAGGGCTTATAAAAAAGTCATCCTGGGAAATGCTTTTTACCAGATCATCATTTTCTTTAAGCAGCGAATTCCGGTTGAAACGGTTGGCAAACTCATAGGGAATTCTTAATATGGAAGCTGGCAATCTGTATTGAAGCTTCAGCACATCCCATTTCATTATTTTATTTACAGATATCCTGTTGCGGTCGTGGTAAGTAATAAACCGTTTGCTACCAAAAATTCCGTCCACTTTTAAATCAGAAAAATATGGTTTTGCAATAGCTTCCAATTCCGGGCCTATGTATTCCCTTTCATGCCATGGATTTCTTGATAAAGACATCGGGCGGTTTGGAGTGGTAATGTAAACTTTACCACCAGGCTTTAAAACCCTGGCTATTTCCTTCAAATATTCTTTGTCTTTGTTAATATGCTCTATTACCTGGAAACTTATAATGGTATCAAAACTATTATCTGACAGGCCTTTTAAAGGAGGCAGGTTCATTGTAATAAACTTTCCTTCAGGATGTTTTATAGCTAGTTTGTCAATCATTCCTGCAATTTTATCTACCGCAGTGTATGATTTGAAATTTCCTTTCATCAATTCAATTCCCCTTCCCTCTCCACAACCAATTTCCAATACATCGCCATAAACCAAAGGCGCAGTTGCTGTGTAGGCATAAAGCAATCTCTGGTGTATTGGATTATCTGAAGTAAGATTTTCAGAAGTAATTTCAGTAGTGTACATTTTTTTTAGTATTGAGTATTGCGTACTTCGTATTTAGACTGCTTCAGGATTTTTGTATATGAAAAACTATAAATTATCATTAGCCTTTTACTTTCCAGGTGTCAGGATTTTGTCGCCATTGTTCAAGGGTTTTAAGCTGAGCCTTTGTGATCTGCTTCTTTTCTAATGCAACTTCAAGGAGAGTTGCATAATCTGTGAGACTAGCCAATCTTACTTCTGCCTTTTCAAAATTTTGTTTGGCTATATCAAAACCATAGGTAAATATTGAAACCATTCCCACAACCTCTGCACCAGCCTTCCTAAGTGCTTCGACTGCTTCTAACGAACTTTTCCCTGTAGAAACAAGGTCTTCCACAACTAATACTTTACTTCCCTGCAAAAGATGGCCTTCTATTTGGTTACCCATACCATGTTCTTTTGGTTTTGATCGGACATATATAAAAGGAAGGTTCATTTTATCTGCCAACCATGCACCTTGAGGAATTCCTGCAGTTGCTACCCCGGCAATAGCTGTAGTACCAGGGAAAAAATTACAAACTAGTGTATATAAACCTTTGGTAATCTGCTTCCTTATCCTTGGATAAGAAAGTGTTAACCTGTTATCACAATAGATTGGCGATTTCCAACCAGATGCCCAGGTATAGGGAGATTCAGGACTAAATTTAATTGCTTCAATTTCCAGAAGGTTTTGTGCTATTTCTTTCTCCATTTTTGCTTAATCCCCTTTTTTGCAATAATCCGACAAAATTGGGCATAATTTATCAGGAAACAATATGTAATTTCGCGGTTTATATCCTCCAAAGTGAAAGTATATCTCCACGATATTGAATTAAATTTTCAAAAAGTTTCTCCATCCCACGTTCAGGATTTTGATCTGGTTATTGAAGAAGGAAAAGAACAGGAATTTAAGTCTGCTAAAGAAAATGTCTTTTATAACTCAAAAGATTTTGATGGCATTGTAAAAGTTTTGGATGTTCTGCAAGAGATAAATCCTAAAGGATTAACCTCCGTGACTATTCCTTTGAACGACAAGGACAGAATAAAAGAATTCTTAAAAAATAGGTACACATTTATAAAAGCTGCCGGAGGTTTAGTTAAAAAGGAAGATGCCTATTTAATGATCTTCAGGTTAAAAAAATGGGACCTCCCGAAAGGTAAGCTTGAAAAAGATGAAGACATACTTGATTGCGCTATTAGGGAAGTGGAGGAAGAATGCTGCATAAAAGTAGAGGCTAAATCTAAAATAGGAAGTACCTGGCATTGCTATCCTACAAAAGCGGGATGGTGTGTAAAAAAATCTACTTGGTACATCATGGATTGCCTGGACGATTCCAACATGGCACCTCAAATAGAAGAAAGCATTGAAGAAATCGCCTGGGTTGCACCGGAAACTATTGGTAAATACTTGGCCAACAGTTATGGTACAATTAAGGATGTGTTTTTAAAAGCTAAGAAGAAGGGGTTGATTTAAAGCTATTGCAATTCGATTTTAAATACCTTTCTATACGTTTCTGAGACTATTTCCATCACATAATTTCCAGCACTGAATTCTGCTAAATTAACCGTTTGTTGAGCTTTTAAACTTTTAGACAATACTTTTAATCCAAGTGAATTATAGATGTTTACAGAAGCACCTTCAGGGGGATTTTTGATATAAAACACATCTTTGGAAGGATTTGGATAAATCTGAACTTCTGTTTCCTTTACATGCAGGTCTTCAACTGACAATGGTTGGTCTTTCAGTTTTATAATGGCCAATTGTTTTTGCCCGGCAACAGTTGTATAACCAGCAGCAAATACTTCATTTTTAGAGTTAACGAGTAGCGCATTGGAACTTGCATCTGTCCCTTCCATAGGGATTAACAAACGGCCGTTTTTACCAAAGCTATTCACATAATTACCGTTTGTATCCAGCTTGCATAAGGCAAAACTTCCGGCAGCAGTTCCATCCACTTTTCCTGAAAGATAAACATATTTGTCTATAATTTCTCCCATCGCTTCCAAACGGTTTTTACCTTCCGGGAAGGTAATGTATTGTGTACCAGCTTTTCCAAAGTTATTGAAGAAAGCTCCGTTGTCTGGTTTTAGTTTGTAGATGTAGCTGCTGTCTGAAAGGCTAATATATTCCTTATTTGAACTTACAAACACACTATTATGAGAATTCAATTGTATACTCTCAGAATTTCCTAAAAGTGAGACGTTTCCTTTAATTCCAAAACCTAAAACTTCAGAATGTGGCCATGATTTTGAAGTATCATTTTTAGATAATCCAGAATTCAAATTAAAAATATAGCCGTCTGAACTGAATTTAAGATCACCATATCCTGAATATATCTCTTTAGTTCGTTTTCCATCAGGACTGGCCATCATTAAAGAAGAACCCATCAAATATCCATTCTTAGCTACAGAAAGGTAAGAACCACCATTGGATGACAGTCTAGTGACCCCAATTCCTCCGGAACCGAAAGAATTTATAATATTTCCATTAGAATCTAATTTTCTAAGTATTTCAAACCCATCAGAAGTGAAGGCGATGGAGCAAACATAAATTTCGTCACTCATATTTATTTTAATTCCTTTGCAGAAATAGTAATTATAAATTGTACGACTGACTGAATCTACATGAAAACCATTTTTCCCAAATGATTTATCTAATTTTCCTTGTGGATTAACCCTTACTGTGAAAATATAAAGGTAATTATTGGTGCTGCTTCTCCTGTTAAAACCAAATTTCCTTTACTATCTTCCGCAATCGCATAAAAACTTGCATCAGCTTGTCCAAAAGGCAAAATCACTTTTCCACCTATACCAAAGCTTGGCTCTAAAGTTTGTGAGTATAAAAAACTGTGACTTAAAAATGCAAGGAGGAATGTAAAAGTTTGTTTCATTTTGTTTGTGATTTTATACAAATGTAATAATAGGCAAACCTCTTTTATGGAACAGATGAGGTTGGTAAAATTTATTTTAAAATTACTTAAATTTACACAAAAGGAATAAAGATGGAGAATAACTTGAAATACGATCTTATTCAACAAATCGTGAAAACGGAAGATGATACTGTTTTAGAGCAAATACGTCTTTTGCTGGAAAGCATCAACAATGACTGGTATTTTTCAATAAGTGAGGAAGAAAGAAATTCAATTTTAAGAGGGAAAGAGGATTTAGCAAAAGGAAATAAACTTTCTCACTCTGAAGTTATGGCAGAAGCCAAATCAAAATTTTTAAAGTAAATGATTTTAGTTGTCACCTGGTCAGATGAAGCCAGACAAAATTATTTCAGCATCTTAGAATATTTGCAAAAAAGATGGACTAAAAAGGAAATCGAAGCTTTCAATAATAAATTGGAGAAAACAATTTTAAATATTGCCCAATTCCCTAACATGTATCCTCATTCAGAATTTTTAGGATATAAGAGGGCTGTAATAACCAAACAAACAAGTTTAGTTTATAATGTTAAAGCAACAGAAATTGAGATAATTGCTCTTTGGGATAACAGAAAAGAATAAAACAAAAAAGGCCGCACATCTCTGAGCGGCCTTTTCTGTCAACAGTCAACTGTTAACCGTCAACTAAAAACTATTTTACCTCTTCATAGTTCACATCAGTCACATCTTCAGTTGAAGCTGAATTTCCCTGATCTCCCTGAGGTGCGCCACTTGGTTGCTGAGCTCCAGCGCCTTGAGTGGCAGCGTAAATCTCCTGAGAAGCACCTTCCCAAGCCTTGTTCAATGCAGCCATTCCAGCATCAATTCCAGTTTCATCCTTCATTTCAACAGAGCCTTTCAGTTGTGTCAAAGCAGCTTGTATGGCAGATTTGTTTCCTTCAGAAATTTTGTCGCCGTATTCAGCCAATTGTTTTTCAGTCTGGAATACCAATGAGTCGGCCTGATTGATTTTGTCAATTTTATCTTTCTCACGTTTATCAGACTCCTCATTGGCTTTCGCCTCATTTCTCATTCGTTCGATGTCAGCATCAGTTAAACCTGAAGAAGCTTCGATACGTATTTTCTGCTCTTTGTTGGTGCCTTTGTCTTTTGCAGAAACATTCAAAATACCGTTTGCATCGATATCAAATGTTACTTCAATTTGTGGCATTCCACGTGGTGCTGGTGGTATTCCGTCTAAGTGGAAACGACCGATAGTTCTATTGTCTTTTGCGATCGGACGCTCACCTTGTAAAACGTGAATTTCTACAGATGGCTGATTGTCAGATGCTGTTGAGAATGTTTCAGATTTTCTTGAAGGAATAGTAGTGTTAGATTCGATCAATCTTGTCATTACACCACCCATAGTTTCAATACCCAAAGAAAGAGGAGTTACATCCAATAAAAGAACGTCTTTCACTTCACCTGTTAAAACTCCACCTTGAATTGCAGCACCAATAGCCACAACTTCATCAGGATTAACTCCTTTTGATGGTTTTTTACCAAAGAATTTTTCAACTTCTTCCTGAATTCTTGGGATTCGGGTTGATCCTCCTACAAGGATAACTTCGTCAATCTGAGAAATGCTGAATCCAGAGTTTTTCATTGCCCTTTTTACAGGCTCAAGTGAACGTGTGATCAAATCATCACAAAGCTGCTCAAATTTTGCTCTTGTAATTTTACGAACAAGGTGCTTAGGCATTCCGTTGATAGGGAATATATAAGGCAAGTTGATTTCAGTCTCGTTACCGCTTGAAAGTTCAATTTTAGCTTTTTCAGCAGCTTCTTTCAAACGCTGAAGTGCCATTGGATCCTGACGAAGGTCAATTCCTTCATCATTTTTGAATTCCATTGCCAACCAGTCAATTACTTTCTGGTCAAAATCGTCACCACCAAGGTGAATATCTCCGTCTGTAGATTTTACTTCGAAAACTCCATCTCCTAATTCAAGGATAGAAATATCAAAAGTACCACCACCAAGGTCGAAAACAGCTATTTTCATTTCCTGGTTTTTCTTATCTAAACCATAGGCCAAAGCAGCTGCAGTAGGCTCATTGATAATACGTTTTACATCTAAACCTGCAATTGCACCAGCTTCTTTTGTAGCCTGACGTTCTGCATCATTGAAATAAGCAGGAACAGTAATAACTGCTTCTGTTACTGAATGGCCAAGATATTCTTCTGCAGTGGTCTTCATTTTCTGAAGGATCATAGCAGAAATCTCCTGTGGGGAGTATAACCTGTCGCCAATACGTACACGCGGGGTGTCGTTAGGGCCTGATTCTACTTTATAAGAGATAGTTTTAGTTTCATTCTGAACATCTGCAAAACGTTTACCCATGAAACGTTTGATAGACTGTAAAGTATTAGTAGGGTTAGTAATGGCCTGACGTTTTGCAGCATCACCAACTTTACGCTCACCGTTTCCATTGTCAAGAAAGGCAACAATTGAAGGCGTTGTTCTGCGTCCTTCACTATTCGGGATTACTACCGGCTCATTTCCTTCCATTACGGAAACACATGAGTTGGTTGTTCCCAGGTCAATTCCAATTATTTTTCCCATTGGTATACTATATTTTGGTTTTAAAATCTGATTCCGGGAAAGAGATGGCAATGACTATGCCATTTTGGGAATTTATGTAAGTTGGTGACAGTTTGGCAGAATTAGTTGACTGTTGACAGTTGCCGGTTGACAGTGAGACCACTAATCAAACCTATATTATCTGACTGAAAGATCAGAAGGTTTTTTATATGAATGAATAATTGCCAGTATAATTATTGTTTTGTGTTCATTATCAATTAGGTAATGGATTTGATCAGGAAATTGTTTCAAGAGTAAAGTCCTGACATCATTATACTTAACCTGAAAGCCTTTTGGATTCTTGCCAATGTATAATTTAGCTTCTTGTACCCGAAAGAGAAATTGTTTAGCCAGTTCATTTTTGAAGAGGTTCTGCAAATGCAGTATTATTATACCCTAATCCATCAGATGGCCATTTTTCTTATGAATCTATGGAACCGGGCATTTTGAAAGTATTTAATAATCTGGGAATATCAGTATACTCAGCAGCGCATAACGGCAAATTGTCCTTAGACCTATCACATTTACCGAAAGGAATCTATCATTACCAGGCTGAAGGAATTACTAAGTCTTTGAAAGGAAAATTGGTTTTGAAGTAATTAGTTGACTTTTAGACCTATAAGACCTATAAGGTTTTAAAAACCTTATAGGTTTCTCCCGAAAGGAAAATGATAAATAACAATCAATTAATTGTGAATTTCATAGGAATACATCTTAATCTTTTTTTACATTTGTAACATAAAAATGAACAACATTCAAAAACATAAAGCCATTATTCAACTAGTCGCACCAGTGTGCGTTCCTGTCGGGGCTTTCTGTTTGAGGTAACAATACTATTCAACATCAGAAATATAAGCCCCGGCAATTGTCGGGGCTTTTTTTGTTTTATACTTTAACCAACACAAAATGGAAACGCAGAATGAATTACTAAAATCGATTGACCGGCAAACTAAATTGTTGAGCAGCAAACAAATCACCTTGATTCTTGCCTTTGCAGGTGTCTATGTTCTTTGGGGATCTACTTATTTTGCCATTAAGATTTTAGTGCATTCCGTACCTGTGTTCCTTATGGCTGCAGCCAGGTTTTTAATTGCAGGAAGTATAATGCTGGTTTGGGGAAAACTTTCAAATCAGATTTTACCGGATAAAACGCAAATAAAAAATGCTGCCGTTTCTGGTTTTATCTTATTGGTATTGGGAAATGGGACCATGTTGTTTGCCAACAGCTACATTTCTTCTTCGGGTGTAATTGCAGTTGTTGTTGCCATTACGCCCTTGTGGATGGTCCTGCTACAGTGGCTGTGGAATAAAGGTACTCAACCAACTTTGGCTATCTGGACTGGGATTGCTTTAGGTATAATGGGTATGTATTTTCTTGCTGGACCTAAAAATATGCCATCACTGGGTGAAGGTTCCTGGATAGGAATATTGCTGGTTGTAGCTGGAACTATATTCTGGGCAATTGGAACCATTTATTCAAAAGGGGCAATTATGCCTGAATCTTCCATTTATACATCTGCCGTTCAAATGCTATCGGCTAGTGCCAGTATGTTTATTTTTGGGACCTTATCTGGCGATTGGCAACAGTTAAACTTTGCAGTTTATGGCTGGAGTGAAGGATTGAGTTTTCTTTATCTTATAATTGGTGGCTCAGTTTTGGGCTTTACTTCTTATTCATACATTACAAAAAATGCTCCGGCTGCCAGTGTCTCAACTTATGCTTATGTAAACCCGGTTATTGCGCTTTTTATCGGCTGGTGGATCGGTCATGAAATCATTAGCAATCAAACTATGCTTGCCTGTGGATTATTGCTGGCAGGTGTGGTATTGATCGTAGTGAAGCCTAAAATGGAGCTGAAGATTAAGGATTAGTTTTTAGATTGGTTTTTACCACAAAGTCACTAAGAATGCACAATGTTCACTGGGAAAAATTGTGACACTTGCGTAAAATTTGTGCCATTTTTGGTAAAAAATAAATCATGGGTCACTAAATAAATAGTGTTCCCCAACTTTCTAAAGGTTATAAACTCTTGACAAAAGATTAAACTTTGTGTTGGAAGTTTTCCACTCGTAAGGTCAAAGAATTTATAACTTTGCTTAGCATTTAATAGGATATGAAAATCGGAATCTTCTTTGGTGGTGCCTCCCGTGAGCGTGAAATCTCTTTTGCCGGTGGGCGTACTGTATATGACAATCTTGACAAAAATCTTTTTGAATCTATTCCCATCTTTGTTGACAGTTTAGGGAACTTCATTTTGTTAGATTGGCAATATGTTTACAAAGGAACAATTCGTGATTTTTATCCACCTATCCAAAGTGTACCCGATTCTGCTCATGGTTTTCAGGTTTATATCGAATCGCTAGGAGAACTTAGTGAGGAGAAAATAAATGAAATCATAACTCATGTCGGGAAAAGGATTTTTCCACATGAATTTAAACAGTATTTTGAATTTGCTTTTCTGGCACTTCATGGTCCTTATGGTGAGGATGGGACAATACAAGGTTTGTTCGAATGGTTAGGAATACCTTATTCAGGTTCTGGCATCCTTCCTTCTGCAATAGGAATAAGCAAATCGGCACAAAAACTGCTAACATCTGGAAAAAGTAATTCATACAAAAGCCTGGTAATCAATAGAAAGCAATGGGCTGAAGCAACAGACAAAACTGCGCTTTTAGATAAAATAAGAGTTAAGGTAGGAAATCAATTTGTAGTAAAATCTCCTAACCAGGGTTCCTCAATCGGAATTACAGTATTATCTTCCCCGACCACAAAAAACCTGGAAGAAGCAATGCTAAAAAGCTTCTTCATAGAAAAAATAACATCATCGAAATGGAAAGGTTTTGATGCTGAAACCAAAATTTCCTGGTTGAGGGAATTGACAGATATTAAAACAGGCATTGGCTTACCGGTTTATATTCAGGATATAAAAGTCTCGCATCCTGAAGAGCTTTATACTTTATTAGAAAACCATTTTTCTAAATCAGATCAAGATATATTTCTCGAAAACCCCGATGGTGAATATGAAGTTCTGATCGAAACTAAGTTAAATGGAAAAGAATTTTCTTGTATTGTGATACAGGATGAAGATGGTAATCCTCTAGCGTTGCCACCGACTGAGATCGTAAAGAATACTGAAATGTTTGATTACCGATCAAAGTATTTACCGGGAATGATTAGAAAAGTAACTCCAATCAATATTCCGGAAGATCAGATAGAAAACATCAGAAAAGCCACCTGCGAATTGTATAAAGAATTGCTTTTCAATGTATATGCAAGAATCGATGGTTTTGTAACGGAATCAGGCGAGATACTTTTAAATGACCCAAACACCACCTCCGGGATGATGCCTTCCTCATTTTTCTTTCATCAGGCAGCAGAAATCGGACTTAATCCTTCACAGTTTCTTACTTATATAATCAGAACTTCAGTTGCGGAAAGATTACGCGGAGGAAAAAATAGTTATGCATTGAATAAAATGCTGAGCGATCTGGATATTGCCATTGAAGAAAACAAGATGAGCACTTTAGAGCGAATCAGAGTTGCAGTGGTAATGGGAGGTTATTCATCCGAGCGACATATTTCCGTAGAAAGTGGACGAAATATTTATGAAAAGCTCTCATCATCAGCAAAATACAAACCATTTCCTGTTTTCTTAACCGGGTCTTCAGAGAATATCGAAATGTTTGAAATTCCTATCAATATCATGTTGAAAGACAATGCTGATGATATTAAGGAAAACATTCAGCTTGCCCTGGATGACAAAAAACATCCTATCCTCAAGAAAATTATTGAAGAGGCAAAAAGCATTACAGGAAAATACGTAGCCAATGCTACCTATTACCCTAAAAAGATTAACATTTCAGAACTCGCTCAAAAAGCCGATGCAGTATTTATCGCTTTGCATGGAAGACCTGGTGAAGATGGAACCTTGCAAATTGAATTAGAAAAGGTAGGCTTACCATACAATGGATCAGGAATAGAAAGCTCGAAAATTACGATCAACAAGTATGAAACGAATGAATTGCTGGCCAAAAATGGAGTGAAAGTAGCACGGCACAGAATGGCTTACAAAAATGAATGGGCTCAGGACAATGAGGCATTTTATAACCAAATAGAAAAAGATTTTCCTTATCCATTTATCACAAAGCCAGCTGATGATGGATGCAGTTCTGCAGTAAAAAAGATAAAAAACAGAAAAGAACTCGAAGCATTTTCTCAATTAATTTTTCGCCAGAAAGAAGCAAAAGAGGCATTATGGGCAAATGTTATGCAGCTCAAATACAACGAAGAGTTTCCGCAAAAACAAGGATTTCTGGTTGAAACCTTAATTGAAAAAGGGGATGCCTTGCATTTCCTGGAAGTCACCGGTGGATTGCTTACTAAAAAGGGTTCAAACGGCGATTGCATTTACGAAATGTTTGAAGCCTCTGAAACATTAGCTAATGGGGGGATTCTGTCTTTAGAAGAAAAGTTTTTAGCAGGTGAAGGGCAAAACATCACTCCCGCCAGGTATGCAAAAGATAAGGTAAGAAGGCAAAAGATTAGTGACCAGGTAAAAAAAGACCTTCAAAAAGCTGCAGAAATCCTGAAAGTGCAAGGTTACGCAAGAATAGATGCCTTTGTTAGCATTTTTGAAAATGACAGAACCGAAACAACTATCATAGAGGTTAACTCATTACCCGGAATGACTCCGGCAACCTGTATTTTCCATCAGACAGCATTGAATGGTTATAAGCCGTATGATTTTATAGATGGGATTTTGAAATGGGGAATGGGGAAAAGTATTGAGTAGCAAGTATTGAGTATTTAGACATGTCCTGACCAATTCCTTTAAAGAAGGTTTTAAGGTTAAACTTTTTTTATCCAATTTCAGTTTTTAAGAAAAACACCACCATTTTGAATTCAACATTTTTTGAGTGCCCGATTTCTAAGGCTTTAAATTGTTTGGGCCTGTTTACTGAAGAAGAAAAAGACGAAAATATTGTCATTTTAAATACACTCGCAAACCATGCTGTTGATTGGGATCAGTTAATTCCGAAGAATCATTATTTATCTTCAGAAAGCTGCCTGGCAAATGAAAAAAGCTATCCAAAAAACATAAAGGCACTGTATGCCATCATATATAAGGATAAAAAGCCTGTTTTTTGTTCTAAATTTCAGGATGTAAGGATAACTTCTGAGAATATCAGGAAACATAAACGCGGAGAATTTGTAAGAATAGCTACAAATCTGGTTTTGAACATTTATGAACTTAATCTATTGGTTTGCGGGAATGTTTTCAAAGACGGCTTAACAGGTTTTTATTATGATCATTCTGTATTTAATATTGAAGAAGCAAATGCAGCTCTTCTAAAAGCAATTGAAAAAATTACCAGGAAGGAATGCTTTTCGGGAGTGATGCTGAAGGATGTACCAAATGGTTTTGGTTTTGCTAACGACAATAGGAATTTTTCCTTTGACAATGACATCTCTATGAACATGGACATCCTGCCAGAATGGAATTCTTTAGAAGATTACCAAAAAGATCTTTCCAAAAAATATGCAGCAAGGGCTAAAAAGATTTTATTATCTGCATCTGAGGTAATTGTTAGAGATTTTCCACTATCAGACATTCTCAACTATACTTCAGAGTTACATAATTTATACAAACAGATTATTAAACATCAGTCTTTTGTATTTGGCACTTTAGAAGAGAATTATTTTGAGGAGATGAAAAAGGCTTTTCCTCATTCTTATAGTGTAAAGGGAATGTTCCTTGATAACAAGCTGGTCGGTTTCTACAGTACTTTTGAAAATACAAATGAATTAGAAGTGCATTATGTCGGTATTGATTACACATTTAATTCCAGCCACAATCTTTATTTTTTAATCCATTTTTTAACATTGAAGGAAGCCATTGAAAAACGTAAATCCTATTTAAACATGGGCAGAACTTCACTGGAAGCCAAAGCAATTTTAGGGTGCCTTCCTAAATACAACAACACATTTATTCATTTTTTGAATCCACTTGCGGAAAAAGCATTTCATTATTTCAAACAAAATTTATCAGAATCTGATAATTGGAAAACACGTAACCCTTTGAAGGTTGGCGGAAAGTTGGAAGAGGCTGTTGTTTGAATTAACTGTTTACGGTTAACAGCAGTTCCATTAGAACCAATAGAGTAAAATTTAAAGGTTTTTAACAGCTAATTCAGTTAATCCATGAAAGTCAAACAACTTGTTATCAAAAAGATGTGAGGGGTGAATATTATGAAGCGATGTGAAAATCGTTTCGGTTCTCCCGGGAAAATCTTTTTCCCAATCTGACATCATTTTTTTGATGACCTTACGCTGCATATTTGGTTGTGATCCGCAAAGGTTGCAAGGTATAATGGGAAACTTTTTTAAATCTGCATAAGCTTGAATGTCTTCTTCGTTGCAATACGACAAAGGCCTTATAACCACATTCTCCTTATTATCAGAAATAAATTTCGGAGGCATTGCTTCCAATTTCCCTCCGAAGAATAAGTTAAGAAAAAATGTTTCCAAAATATCTTCTCTATGATGACCAAGTGCAATTTTGGTTGCCCCAATTTCTTTGGCAACTGTGTATAAAATTCCCCGTCTTAGTCTGGAGCAAAGGCTGCACATGGTTTTTCCAGGCTCTATCTTTTCCTTTACAATACTGTAAGTGTCACGTTCTATGATTTTATATTCAACCCCAAGTTTTTTGAGATATTCTGGCAGAATATGCTCGGGATAATCAGGTTGTTTTTGATCCAGGTTTACTGCAATAATATCGCAATGAAAAGGCAATCTGCTCTTCAATGTCAACAACATATCCAACATGGTGTAACTATCCTTACCGCCTGACAAACAAACCATTACCTTATCATTTGGTTCTATCAGACTGTATTCTTTAACAGAAGTAGCAACTTGCTTTTCCAGTTTTTTAATTAAACGCTGTTCTACTTCAGAAAACCTGGTTTGGGTGGGATAATGCTGCTGCAAAGGTTTTTTTTATGATGTAAAGTTAAGAAATGGCTGGTTAAAATTAATGCCCTCCAAAAATTGGAACTATCTAGATACAACGATTATATATTATAGCCCTAAGAGTTACTACTTAAGTATTAAGGGTATACAGGCATGATATTTTAGAAAATGACGTGAAAATTGAATACTAATTTTATCGTTATGGGTTTAAGCAGAGCTATCAAAAAAAATAACGACGAACACATTCTGAGAATAAGAATAATTTGCAGTGATACCCGAGCTTTAATTAATGAAGTAGAAAAGGCATTGTTAAAATCCAAAATCATAGACACTAAGGCATTTAAGTTCATTGAAGAAAAAAAACACGAAATTGATGCTCTTTGTAGCAGGTATTCTTGCCATTTGGAAGAGTGTACAGTAGACTTCATCCACGTTGATTCAGTATTACTGGAAACTGTAAAATTTCAGGCAAATGAGATAAAATCAAGTGTTATAAGTTTTTCCAACAATTTGCCGGAACTCGTTCGGAATAATTTCCCAAGTTACCTGCTCAGAAATAATTTAAACTCAGTAAGCAGGACTTCAAATGTTTAAAAACTTATAATTTCCAATCATCCAATTTTGCTTTTGCTGCAATAATATCAACACCAGTTCCAATTACCGGACGAAAAATATCTCCCATACTATTTATTCTTTTAACTGCGTTTTTAATATTAAAATCAGTCATTTTTAAGCCTTTCTTTACCTCCTCCCAATTTAAAGGCATAGAAACTGTTGCACCTGGTTTTGGCCTTAATGAATAAGCAGCGGCAACAGTAGCCTGAGGCCTGTTTTGAAGAAAATCGAGATACATTTTACCGCTTCTGTTAGCAACTATTCTCTCGATACTGGTAAAATTAGGAAGTTTTTTATGTATGATTTTTACCAATGCCCTCCCAAACTCTTTAGAGTCTTCGTAGGTATATTTCCCTTCAAGCGGAATATAAATATGCAGACCTGTAGACCCTGAAGTTTTACAATAGGAAGGAACATTAATCTGATCCAGTAATGATTTAATCTCTCTGGCTACTTCTATAACCTGGTCAAAAGTATTTTTGTCAGGATCTAAATCGAGAATACACCAATCCGGATGGTCAGGATTATTAGTTTGGCTGCTCCAGGGATTTATTTCAATGCAACCTAATGAAGCCACATATAACAAACTAGCTTCATCGTTTATAACCAGGAAATGCTTTTCCTTATCATCAGCCTCACTGAAGTAAGCGTATGTTTCTATCCATTCAGGAATCTTACCTGTAACATCTTTTTGATAAAAACTCATTCCTTTGATCCCATTTGGAAAACGGTATAGGGTCTGAGGCCTGTTTTGAACGTATGGTAGTATAAAAGGGGCAACCTGGTAGTAATAATTGAGCATATCCCTTTTTGACACATTATCGTCGGGCCAATAGATCTTACTTAGGTTGGCAAATTTCAGATCATGTCCATTGATGTTTCTTACCTGAGAATCGTTTGTTGGGTTTAACAAAGAATTTCTCTCTAAAACACCCGGTTTGGCAAATGATTTATGATCTGACAGTATACTTTTTTCTTCCCTTATAATTTCTTTTGAGATAGGTACTTCAAACTGAACCTCTTTAGCAGATTTATCTTCTCTTAATCCTTTAAATGTCGGGTGCCGAAAGGTGCCGTCAGAAGCCACCGTCTTATAATTTATTTCCGCAACTATTTTAGGTTCAAACCAAACAACTTCAGCTTTTGGCGGATTGGGTCGAAATCTTGAAGGTTTGTTATATTCTGGTACTTCTTTAAAAGGACAAACTGAGGTAATAAAAGGTTTAAGTTTTTCTATTATTTCTTCTTGCATCGAATTTGTGAACCCTGATCCTACCGGACCTATGAATTGCAATTGAGTTCCCTGATAAACGCCTAGCAATAAAGCACTTATTTTTCTTGAACTTGATTCGTTCCTGGTGTAACCGGCAATAATGGCTTCCTGTTGTTTGACAGTTTTAATTTTTACCCACTCTTTGGACCGTAGATCTGGTTTATAAAGACTATCCTCCTTTTTGGCTATTATTCCTTCAAGTCCCATCTTCTCTGCCATAGCAAAAAACTCAGATCCTTTCACTTTGAAATTCTCGCTTTGTCTAATTAACCCCGTTCCGGGAATAATTTTATTGAGAACTTCCCTCCTGTCTTTAAGTGCAATACCCATTAAATCCTGCCCTTTATACCAAAGAACATCAAATACATAATAAACTAGCTGACCATCTGCCTCACTTCGCCATGATTGTAATGCTGCAAAATCAGGATGTCCATTTTTGTTGACTACTATGATTTCCCCATCTAAAATCACATCATCAGTGAATGATCTCAAAGCATTGTAAACAGGATAAAATTTTTTGTTGAATGATTTATTATTTCTTGACCGGAGCTCAAAACTTTTTCCATTGACATAAGCCAAGGCACGAAAGCCATCCCATTTTACTTCATAAATCCAGCCTGGTTCATCCAAAGGACTATTTACCAGTGTGGCCAACATGGGTTTAATGTCGGAAGGCATTGACTCTGTAGCAGTATTAGAGGAAACAACTTGTTTGCTTTTCATATTTCTTGAAAAGCAAATTTCATAAGAATTTTATGCCAGCAGGGATTTCAAACGACGAACAAGTTCTGTCTGTGCCTGGTTAACCTTTAAAATCGCCACATTAAAATTAAAATATTCAAGTCTATCTATTTCAGGTATATTTATTTTATTTCCTGATTTGGGTGGCCATTCTATTTCAATTTTATTTGATTCGAAGCTTTTAATATCCTGATCAAACTTAAAACCCCAGGCATGTACCACTTTGCCAGATTTTTGAGTGATATTTCCTAATTCCAGGAATGGTTTAACAGGCTCTAACCCAGTTTCTTCTCTAAACTCTCTAACAGCAGTATCAAGTAAGTTTTCTTCACTTTCTACTTCGCCTTTTACAATAGACCAGAATCCTATGTCTTTATTTTTAAAGAAAGGACCTCCTGGGTGGGCTAGTAAAAAATATAATTCGTTGTTTATAACTTTATAAGGTAGAAATCCAGCACTTATTTTAGTCATGTTCATTTTGTGTTTTTTGAATACCTGATGATAAACCTCTTAGCTCTTGAAATAAATGCCGGCGTTTCGTTGTCAATTCTTTCTTTAAGAATATGCAAAATCTCCCGGACAAGCTCCGGGTATTTTGATGAAATGTTTTCTAAGGTAGAAATTGAAAATGCCTTAATAGCTCCAGGTGCTTTAGGATTAACAACATATGCTATACAAAGTTCAACCAAAATTCCCTCCAGATGCTCAGGAACCTGAATATCCTGAATAACTCTTAAAATGTTTCGGATAACAGCATCATGGTTATTCGTATGCTGAAGTTGATTGATTGACTGTTCCAGAAAAGGATAAAACATATTGGGATATTTTCTACCTATTAAACCAACTGCCCAGGCTGAGCGCTGAGCTAAAACCTGATCGTCACTGAAAAATACTTCCATCAATTTCGCAAACCTTCCCGGATTACTACCAATCCAGAAAATAATTTGATCTGTTTGCTGTTTGGAATGTTCAGCATACAAGGCTTGTTTCAAATCCATATATCAGAGGGAATTTGCATTTAAATAGAAAAATTAAAAAATTAATGGGAACATCGTTGCATTTTAAAAAGTAAATGTCAATAATTGTATATTATGAAAACATTTGCGGTAAATACTAATTGGTGGCACAGCACAAAATTCCTTTGTGACTAGCTATCCGTTTTTATTTCTCTCCGATAAAGGCTTGCTGATCACAGTAAGCCTTTTTTTGTTTTAAATTGCCATTGAACCATGAAACAGTACAACTTAAAGACCGACCAAAAACTTTTACTAGGTGATACATTAACGCCGGTAAGTATTTATTTAAAATTAAGGGACAAGTTTCCTAATAGCTTTTTGCTGGAAAGTTCTGACTATCATGGAAATGAGGATATCTTCTCTTATATATGCTGCAAACCGATAGCTGGAATTATAGTGGAAGGAAACTCAATTTCTTCCTTCTATCCGGATGGAATTAAAACGGACATCAAAATTGAAGAAAGTGAAGGAGTAAAAATTGAAATAGAAAAGTTCACTAAATCCTTTAGTGTTCAGCATAATAGCCTTCCTTTTATTACGAGTGGCGTATTTGGGTACACTGCTTTTGATGCTGTCAGGCATTTTGAAGATATTGACATTAAAAGTTACGAAACGGAATTCAGAAAAATACCTGACATTCAGTACCATGTATTCCAGTTTGTAATTGCCTTTAACCACTTCAATAACGAAATTTATATTATTGAAAACCGTTATCCCGGTGTTGAATCCGTAGATAATATCGAGAGCATTAAGGCCTTGATCATGAAAAGTGATTTTGCCAGTTATAAGTTTTCGTTGGTCCAAAGGGAAGAATCAAACTTTACTGACGAACAATTCTTAAAGGTCTTAGAAAAAGGTAAAGAACATTGCAGAAGAGGAGATGTCTTCCAGATTGTGTTGTCAAGAAGATTTTCAAGGCAATATAAAGGCGATGATTTTAATGTTTACAGAAGTTTGCGTTCTGTAAACCCCTCTCCCTACCTGTTTTATTTCGATTATGGAAGTTTCAGGATATTTGGTTCTTCTCCTGAAGCACAGATTGTAATTAAAAATGACAAGGCAGTAATATATCCCATTGCAGGAACATTCAGACGAAGTGGTGATGATACCCGTGATGCACAACTAGCTGAACAATTACTCAATGATCCGAAGGAAAACGCAGAGCATGTGATGCTTGTTGACCTGGCAAGAAATGACCTCAGCAGGCATGGAGAGAATGTTAAAGTAGAAACTTTTAAGGAAGTTCAATACTACTCTCATGTAATTCACCTTGTCTCTAAAGTAAGCGGAAAATTAGCTGAAGATCATAAATTTATGGACGTTGTAGGTGATACTTTTCCAGCAGGAACTTTATCAGGCGCCCCAAAGCATATGGCACTTAAACTAATAAACAGATACGAACACGGAAACCGTGGATTTTATGGAGGATGTATCGGCTACATGAGCTTCAAAGGTGAATACAACCACGCTATCATGATAAGATCTATCATGAGCAAAGACAATGTCCTATACTATCAGGCCGGCGCCGGAGTTGTTGATTTATCTATCATAGAAAATGAACTTCAGGAAGTAAATAATAAACTGGCGGCCTTGAAGAAGGCTATTATTCAGGCGGAACATATTTGATCGGTTGCGCGTTTTGGGTTGTGAGTTGTGAGTGCAGTAAACTTTATTGGTGACCTATTAAACATGTCTTTTGAAAGATTTCAAGGATTTAGATGTCTTTATTCAATCCAGGCTTCTTGTAAAAGAGGTTTATAAAGTCACGTCCATATTTCCTAAAGAGGAAGTTTACAGTTTAACAAACCAAATAAGAAGAAGCTCAGTGTCTATCCTTTCTAATATTGCTGAAGGCATGGGGAGGCAAC
>JACMRH010000244.1 GCA_014376535.1 Cytophagales bacterium
ACTGTTGGTGGTCTACAACCAAACGAACTTTCTGAACTCCAGGCTAAAAAAATCTTCCATTTCTTCGTATTCGAAGCTTACCTTGCATTTGAGGCTTTTTAACCTGAATAATTTATTTTTTCCTATAGGGAAATCATAGACTGCAACGTAGTCTGTAAACTCATTCTGACTTTGGTGAACTTTCATATCAGCCAAATCAACTACATGCTTTATTTTATAACCCGGTACTTCAACAACTATTTTGTTGTCCGGTGTAGCAAGGTCAGTAAAATAAGGTATCTCTACCCTTACAAAATATTCTTTACCAGTTTTGTATAAAAAGATTCTTTCAGATTCGTTTTGTGCAAAAACTAAAGATGTGCAAAAACAAAGTGCGATTAGTGTAAGTAATTTCTTCATTGTGTTGTTGTATACAGTCTTATACTCCGAAAAGGCATTTACCTTTTCACACAAATGAACCAAAAACTTACACGTGTCAGAAAAACCTTAATCTACTTCTACAGTAGCCTTGATAACAGCAGGATCTCCTTTGATTTTATCGCGGATTGCTTTTTCAAGTTCTTCCATAAGCTCAGGATTGTCTTTAATTATCTCCTGAACTGCATCACGTCCCTGTCCGAGTTTGCTTGCCTTATAAGAAAACCATGAACCTGATTTCTGGATAACATTGAGTTCAACGCCCAAATCAAGTATCTCGCCTACTTTAGATATGCCCAAACCATAAAGAATATCAAACTCAACCACTTTAAAAGGAGGCGCTACCTTGTTTTTAACAACCTTGACCTTTGTGCGGTTACCATATATAGTATCACCATCTTTCAATTGTCCAATTCTGCGGATGTCTAATCTTACAGATGCGTAAAATTTAAGAGCATTTCCACCTGTTGTGGTTTCAGGGCTTCCAAACATTACACCAATCTTATCTCTCAACTGATTTATAAATATGCAGCAACAACCTGTTTTGTTGATTGTACCTGTCAATTTCCTCAAAGCCTGTGACATTAACCTTGCCTGAAGTCCCATTTTGCTTTCGCCCATTTCGCCTTCAAGCTCTGCTTTTGGAACAAGGGCGGCAACTGAGTCAATTACAATTACATCTATTGCACCAGATCTGATCAAATGTTCAGCAATTTCTAATGCTTGCTCACCATTGTCTGGTTGAGAGATCAGAAGGTTTTCAGTATTGATCCCTAATTTTTCAGCATAAGTTTTATCAAATGCATGTTCAGCGTCAATAAAGGCCGCTAATCCACCTGCTTTTTGTGCTTCTGCAATCGTGTGCATTGCAATAGTTGTTTTTCCTGAAGATTCAGGACCATATATTTCAATAACCCTGCCTCTAGGAAAACCTCCAACTCCTAAAGCAATGTCAAGTGCAATAGAGCCGGTAGAAATTGCAGGAACATCACTCACTTTCTCATCACTGAGTTTCATAACGATTCCTTTGCCGTATTCCTTTTCTAATTTATCAATAGTAAGTTTAAGCGCTTTTAATTTTTCTATGTTATCTGCCATGGTTTCAAAAGTAATGGAAAGTTCCAGTGTGTGAAAATAGGTTTTACTTGAAGAAAGAGCAAAGCCTTTTCATACAAATATTTTTTTCAAATGTAGTTGTTATTTTTCAAATTGTCTAAATTTCAGACAATTATTTGTCAGGCTGGTATTTGATTACTTACTAGTTGTCTAACAGATTGTATAATGGCCTGCGTATCATATCCACATTCATGGTGAAGTTCTGACTGTTCACCATGCTCAACAACTTTATCTGGTATACCAAGTCTGACAACTTTGGATGAATAGTTATTATCAGACATAAACTCTAAAATTGCTGATCCAAAGCCTCCCTGAAGGCAGCCGTCTTCAATTGTAATAATTTTATTAAACGTAGAAAAAATATTATGCAAAAGATCCTCATCTATAGGTTTTGCAAAACGCATGTCGTAATGGGCTGCTTCAATACCTTCTTCACTTAGTTGATCACAAGCCTGAACAGCATAATTCCCTACCGTTCCCAAAGAAACGATGGCAACATCAGAGCCTTCCTTTACCAATCTTCCTTTACCAATTTCTAATTTTTCAAACTCAGTTTTCCACTGTGGCATCACTCCTTCACCGCGGGGATAGCGGATTGTAAAAGGCCCAACATTCTCAAACTGGGAAGTGAACATCATGTTCCGCAATTCCTGTTCGTTCATAGGTGCAGCTACAATCATGTTTGGCAAACAGCGCATATAAGCGATGTCATACGCGCCATGATGTGTTGGACCATCTGCTCCGGCTAAACCTGCACGGTCAAGACAGAAGACCACATTTAAGTTTTGAATGCAGACATCATGGATCACCTGATCATAAGCTCTTTGCATAAAGGTTGAATATATATTGCAAAACGGGATCAATCCCTGTGTTGCTAAACCTGCTGAAAATGTAACAGCATGCTGCTCTGCGATACCGACATCAAATGCGCGGTCAGGCATTGCTTTCATGAAGATATTCATGGATGAACCAGAAGGCATTGCAGGGGTGATCCCAACAATTTTTGAATTTTTTTCTGCTAATTCTACCAAAGTATGTCCGAAAACATCCTGGTATTTTGGAGGTTGAGGAGTTGAAAAAGTTCTTTTTTGAATTTCACCCGTGATTTTATCGAATATACCAGGTGCATGCCATTTTACCTGATCCTTTTCTGCAGGAGCATATCCTTTTCCTTTTGTTGTTATGCAATGAAGGATTTTAGGACCTGGAATATTTTTAAGGTCGTTTAAAACGCTTGTTAAATGCTGGATATCATGCCCGTCTACCGGGCCAAAATACCTGATATTTAGTGATTCAAAAAGATTACTTTCTTTAAGTAAAGTTGCCTTAAGCCCGTTTTCGATTTTGGCAACTATTTCTCTTGCATTCGGACCAAATTTGCTGACTTTCCCCAAGAGGTTCCAAACTTCATCCCGGAATTTATTGTAAGTGCGGGAAGTGGTAATGTCTGTTAAATAATCTTTCAAGGCACCAACATTTGGGTCGATAGCCATGCAATTGTCATTCAATATAATGAGCAGATTGCTATTTGATACGCCTGCATGGTTCATGGCTTCAAAAGCCATCCCGCCGGTTAATGCACCATCGCCAATTACTGCAATATGTTGCCTTTGATTTTCTCCCTTGATTTTGGAAGCTACAGCCATTCCAAGAGCAGCTGATATAGAAGTAGATGAATGCCCCACTCCAAAAGCATCATATTCGCTTTCGGACCTTTTGGGAAAACCTGAAATTCCTTTATAAAGCCTGTTTGTATAAAATTTATTTTTTCTGCCAGTTAATATTTTGTGTCCGTAAGCCTGATGGCCCACATCCCAAACCAACTGATCATAAGGAGTGTTAAAGACATAGTGAAGTGCAACAGTAAGTTCTACTACCCCAAGGTTAGCTGCAAAATGTCCGCCGTGAACAGAAACCGTATCTATAATATATTGCCTGAGTTCAGTACAAACTTGATGTAACTGGATAGGATCTAGTTTCCGTAAATCGGCAGGAGTGTTGACTTTTGCTAGCATTTTCCCTGGTTTCACAATCATAATAGACCCTTTCTTCTATAACCAAATAGGTTAAATTAAGTTTAAGGAATGGTTATCTAATTTGAAATGCTGCAAGTTACATTTTTTTATTGGAATGATTTTGCTTGCTTTGTACAAGACAAATACTGCTTCAATCTGTTTGTTGCCCACCGATGAGTTTTGAAGTAAAGCTTCCTTTGTTTGAAGGCCCGTTTGATCTGTTGCTGTTTTTTATAGAACGTGACGAGCTGGACATTTATGATATTCCAATCTCAAAAATAGCAGCTGAATTTTTGGACTATGTTCATCATCTGGAGAAAATGAACATGGATCTGGCCAGCGAATTCATCTTAGTCGCGGCAACCTTGATGAACATCAAATCTAAAATGCTTTTGCCAAGGCCTCAGTTGGATACCTTGGGAAATGAAGTTGACCCCCGGGAAGAATTGATTCAAAAACTTCTGGAATATAAAAAATATAAAAACCTTGTTCTGGACTTTACCGCTCTGGAAGAAATTCGACTAAAGCAGGAACCCCGAGGGAATGTATTAAGTGAAATTAAAGGTTATCTCTCCCTGGATAATGCCGAAGATGAACTGCAAAACCTGGATCTTTATAAGTTATTAAAGGTTTATCAGAAATTAATGCGAAAGTTTGAAGATGAGGAAAGCAGGCCAGTCCACACAGTGGCACAATATAGTTATACAGTAGACGGACAAAAGGAAATAATCTTAGAAAGATTGAGAGAAAGAACTAAACTTGCTTTTTCTGAGTTTTTTGATCAATATTCAGAAAGGATAGGAATAGTCTTTAGTTTTCTTGCAGTATTGGAAATGCTTCAAATGGAATTAATTAATATCTGGATCGGAGAAGGGTACAATAATTTTTGGATAGAATTGAAAGAGGGTCAGGTACAATCGGTTAATTAGAAAAAATGGAGTGGCTTCAAACATTATTAAGTTCACAGGACATCATCCAAAAAGGTGGTTTAATCCTGGTTACCCTAATTGTATTCCTGGAAAACGGGCTTTTTTTTGGCTTTTTTCTTCCTGGAGATTATTTGTTGTTTTCCGCCGGGCTTTTGTGCGGTACAGGCGATTTTGAAGTTTCTATTGTAACACTTACAGGATGTTTGATAGGTGCAGCTGTGGTAGGCAGTTATGTTGGCTACTGGTTTGGCAGAGTTGTTGGTAAAAATCTATACAAAAGGGAAGATACCTTCTTTTTCAAAAGAAAGCATGTAGCCCAAACCCGGCTTTATTTTTCCAAATTTGGTGGAAGGACCCTGATGTTTGGGCGTTTTTTACCAATTATCCGCACCTTTGCTCCTATTTTTGCCGGAGTTATTGAATTGGATTTTAAGCAATTCAGCATTTACAATATTATAGGTGGGGTAGTTTGGGTTTTTAGTTTGGTTGTGGGTGGATATTTTTTGGGGATGAGATTTCCGGGTTTATTAAACTATCTGGAATATATCATTTTTGGTTTCTTTGCCGTAACCTCCATAGTTGTAATAAGAACACTTTTTAAAGGTAAAAAAGTAAGAACTAAGGTTGGGACGGTTTAAGGTTTAGAACACTATGCTCACAAAATTAGGCACGAAGTTCACGAGGAGTCGATTTAATGCTTAACTACGAATATTTCATACTTTTTTCGGTTTAGCAGCTTATTTTTTATTTGTTTTCTCCTCATTTTTGGTTTAATTTAATATCTAGCCATTCAGCGCGAGGTAAATATGTTTCTGTCCCCTAAAAAAAACAAGTCTGTTAATAACATCATTGAGGAATCAATGTTTGATGAGACAACTTTGGGTAGCGAACTTAAGCCCGAGTGGAATATTATATTGGAGAACCTTAATATTCTCGGTTTAACTGAAATTCAGCAGAGAAATAAGGACTTACAAAAGCAACTGCTTGAAAATGGTGTAACCTATAATGTATATGATGGGCATTTAGCTTTACAACGTTCCTGGAACCTGGACCCTATTCCTTGGGTGCTTAATGCAAATGAGTGGAAAACTGTAGAACGTGGCTTAATTCAAAGAGCAGAAATTCTCAATTTTATTTTAAAAGATTTATACGGAAAGAAGGAACTGCTTAAATCAGGGATCATTCCACATGAACTGGTTTATTGTCACAAAGGTTTTTTGAGGCAATGTGACAATATTTCCTTTGGTAACAATTATCCGCTGGCATTATATGCTGCAGATATTGCACGCGGACCGGATGGAAAAATGTGGATGGTCAATGACAGGACCCAGGCTCCTTCGGGGATGGGTTACGCTTTGGAAAACCGGTCGGCCATGATACATGTTTTGCCAGACCTTTTCAATTCTCAAAGAATCAGGAAGATATCTGATTTCTTCCATACTTATTACGATTCGCTTTGCCAGCTGGCACCTAATCAAAAGGAAAACCCGAGGATAGCCATGCTGACTCCTGGTGAAAAGAATGAAACCTATTTTGAGCATGCTTTTCTTGCTGATTACATTGGTGTGAACCTGGTTCAGGGAAGTGATTTGTTGGTTAAAGACAGTTGCGTCTGGATTAAAACTATCCATGGGCTGGAGCAAATTGATATTATTGTTCGCCGGGTTGATGATATATTTTGTGACCCTCTGGAATTCAGGCCGGATTCCAAATTAGGAGTTCCAGGATTGCTTGAGGCTGTAAGAAAGGGAAATGTTGTGATAGCTAATCCTTTAGGGAGTGGAATCTTGGAAAATCCCGGGCTCATACCCTTTTTAGGAAAAGTTTGTAAAACTTATTTCAATGAAGACTTTATTCTGCCAACGGTCGCGACCTGGTGGTGTGGCCAACCTAAAGAATTAGGCTTTGTTCTGTCCAACCTTGATACGTTGCTGGTTAAGAAAATAGACAGGTACACAGGCAGTCCAACAATTATTCCATCCTTATTGAGCAAGCAGGATTTGGCCGAATTAGTTGCCAAAATCAAGCACGAACCTTATTTATATGTTGGCCAGGAAAAGGTCAATTTTTCAGCAGTTCCTTCCTTAGTAAATAATGAGCTCGAATCCAGATTTGCTGTTTTAAGAGGATTTGCAATAGGCTCAAGATCAGGATATTCTATTATGCCTGGGGGTTTAACACGAAGTTCACCTGAGAAAGACCGGTTCATCGTTTCAAACCAGGCAGGTGGCATTAGCAAAGACACATGGATTGTTGCTGAACCAGAACATCCCAGTACTTCATTAAAAGCATTTATTGGAAAACTAAATCCAAGATTAAACGAATCACTGACCAGTAGAATGGCGGAAAATCTTTTCTGGACTGGCAGGTACAGTGAACGGGTGTTAGGTACTCTCAGACTTCTGAAAGTCGCCCTTAACTATACAATGGAGAATTCGGGTGGAGAATATTTTACGGTAGTAAATGAAAGGATTTTATGCGCATTAACTGAACTTACAATGACCTATCCTGGGTTTGTTGGAACGGAAAGTAAAGAAAGCAATATAGATGCACAAACAGAAATATTTGATTTGTGCCAGAACGAAAGCCGGATAGGTGGTTTAGCCTTTAATCTCAGGAACCTTGTACAATCTATACAATCTGTTGGTGGTTTTTTATCCAACGATGCAAGAAGAATGGTGGAGAATTTAAAAGATAACAGCTCTACATTAAGAAAGCTAAAACCTTTAGGTTATCTTAATTTAAGTGGTGGTTTAGACAAAACTTATAATTCACTGGTTTCACTTTTAGGATTTATAACTGAAAGTATGCCCAGAGAACAAGGTTGGATGATGTTTCAGACAGGAAGAAAAATTGAACGTTCACACCTTATTGCAACCCTGGTAAATTCCACACTTATTTATAAAGATATAGACCAGGTGCAGGTCCAGGTTCTTGAGGCTGTATTAAAAAGTAATCAGCTAATTTCAACCTACAGGTTTAAGTTCCGTTCTTATTTGAACCTTGAACAAGCCATAGACCTGCTTTTATTTGATGAAAACAATCCAAGGTCCATTGCCTATCAGTTACATAAATTAACGGTGTACTTAGACCATCTATCCGGGACAAGGGAAATGAGCAATACTGGATTTGACCAGGAAATTGTCTTGGAAAGTCTTACAATGGTCAAAATGGCTGATCGTAGCAAACTTTTGGAAACAGAAGAAGGAATATACATCAGAAAAAACCTCAAGGAAGTACTTGATAGACTACAGGTAAATATCGGAAAGTGCTCATTGGCATTAACAGAAAAATATTTCAGCCATTCTGCATCAGTTCAGTCACTGGTTTATCCTAACTAAGAAAAACATTGATTTACGAGATTGTACATAAAACCAGCTATGTTTATTCAGGTCCTGTTAGCCATTGCCATAGTAAAATCTGGTTGCAACCAAGAAATCTTCCTTTTCAGCATTGCCTTGAGGTGATGTTCGACATTGACCCATTACCGACAGTTTTTTATCAGCTCTCAGATTTTTATGAAAATAGTGTCCGGTATTTTGCCATTCAGCAAAGTCACAAGATTCTTGTTGTAAAGGTAAAGAGCAAAGTAAAACTCACTGCCAGAGAGAATATAAATGAATTGTTAAAAAGAGATAAACCTTGGGAAATTGTAAGAAATACACTTTCCCAGTTTCATAAGGATTTTGTTGATGTTTATCATTTTAAGTATGAATCTCAGCATGTTGTCTTGAATAAAGACTTGTTTCAGTATGCTTCTATGTCATTTTTGCCTGGCAAAGGTTTGCTCGCATCAGTTCAGAATATGATAGGCAGGGTGTACAAGGAGTTTAAATTTGTATCCGGACATACAACAATTGCAACTCCAATTGATATAATATTTAACACCAGAAAAGGAGTTTGCCAGGATTTTGCTCATTTATGTATAGGTTTTCTTCGTTCACATGGCCTGGCTGCAAGATATGTAAGCGGTTATATCGAAACCCTGGCTCCAGTAGGCAAAACCAAACTTGTAGGGACTGACGCCTCCCATGCCTGGATCTCAGTTTATTTGCCTGGTGAAGGCTGGATTGATTTTGACCCGACGAATAACTTAGTTCCTTCAGATCAACACATTACACTTGCTTGGGGGCGGGATTTTGCAGATGTAAGCCCTATGAAAGGTGTGGTTTTCTGTACAGGAAAACAGGCTATGAAGGTTGAAGTGGATGTTAGAAGAGTAGAGTGTTAAATTATGAGTTATGAATTATGAATGAAGTGTCTTGAACAGTCATCTCACAATAAAAGTGAACTCATAAAAAGTTTTAGATACTATTTACTTCTACCTGAGCTTCCTCGCTTCCAATAAACTTCTTCTGAAAAACCAGTATCAGCAATACACCTACAAAAATACTGGAGTCAGCCACATTGAATATCGGCCATAGCGAATAATATTGGCCACCTAAAACCGGGATCCACCTTGGTAATAATCCTTCCCAGATATCAAGATAAAACATGTCTATTACTTGTCCATTGAACCAGGGTGTTGGTGCATTGTACGGAGCGTTTTCTAAAAATACACCATAAAATACACTGTCTATCACATTTCCAACAGCTCCTCCAAGTATCAGGGCCATGCAAATTAGAAATCCTTTTTGAGCATTTCTGGTAATCAATTGATGCAAATACCAGGCGATTCCTGCAATAGCAATGAGGCGGAACATGGTCAGGATAATTTTTCCGTAGTTGGATCCTAGTTCAACTCCAAAAGCC
>JACMRH010000245.1 GCA_014376535.1 Cytophagales bacterium
CACAGAAGATTGATTGAAGCTAATTAAAGTGAAATGGGATATTTATACCTGGTACTTACAATCTTACTAGAATCTGCTTCAATAATTTTTATGAAGCTCAGTAATGGATTTCAGAATAAATGGCATTTTACTTATTCCATTGTTACCTATTTTCTTAGCTTCCTGTTTTTTACTCTGGCTTTGAGGTATTTAAGCCTTGGTTGGGCTAATGCTGTTTGGGCTGGTTCAAGTGCAATACTGGTAGCCCTGGTTGGAATTTTTTATTTTGGGGAAAAAATAAATATGTTACAAATTGGATTTATGGCCTTGATAATAATTGGACTTGTGGGACTTAATGTTTCGGGAAGTGAATAATTATCCCAATTTATTAATTAATGTTTCGATTTTTTCTCTATTCAACGGTTTTTCAATATAACCGTCAATGTTGTATTTGTAGGCTTCTTTTATGTCTGATACACTGGTTGAAGAAGTAAGTAAAACAATTTTTAAATGATCTTTACATTGAAAAGACGCATTTTCTAATTCATTCAGAAATTGAAACCCATCCATAACAGGCATTTTTATATCAAGTAGGACTAGGTCTCGTTCACCATCAGTACAATCTTTTTGGCAGTTTTCTTTTATAAAATCCAAGGCAACCTTTCCATTCGTTAAAACGTGGACATTTTCCGCTATTTCTAATCTTTTTACCCATTTAATACTTATATAGTTACAGATTAACTCGTCATCTACTAAAAGCACTCTTTTAAACTTTTTCATTTCTGATTGTTTCTTTGATAATTAAAAATTCATGCCTTGATGTAAGTTTTAAGGCAAATATGTCAAAATATAATTATTACGATAATTAAAATGACCTTATAAAATATCAGTTTGTTGTTAAAAAAGTAATTTTTTGAAAATTAAAATTCCTTCAAAATAACATAATCAGCTTGTCTTCTTATCCAATCCTGTTTTTTATGTAAGTATGGAGAAGGTTTTACCGGATCCCATTTTAGTGGTAATGGAAAAATTGAGGCTATTGCTGCAGATTCTGCTTTTGTAAGATTTTTACATGATTTGTAGTAATAAGTGTTGGCCGCAGCCTCTGCACCATATACTCCTTTCCCCATTTCAATCACATTAAGGTAAATTTCCAGGATCCTTTCTTTGGGCCACATAAACTCGATCAGAAAAGTAAAATATGCCTCCAAACCTTTTCTTAGCCAGGACCTTCCTGGCCATAAGAATACGTTTTTGGCAGTCTGCTGAGTTATAGTACTTCCACCTCGTATTTTTTTTGAGAATTGATTGGTTTGAAATGCAGTGTAAATAGCATCAAAATCAAAACCATTATGATCGTAAAATTTTTGATCTTCAGCTGCAAGTGCTGCTTTGGCAACAAATGGTGACATGTCTTTTAGATCTACCCATTTATATTTCCATTTTATTTTTTCAGCCTTGTAAATTTGCTCGCTGGTCCTGATCAACATTAAAGGGGTGAAGGGAGGGTTTATGTACCTGTAAATAAATGTTAAACCAAATGAGGTTAGCAATAAGGTAAAAAATATACGTTGGACCCAGGTTAGAACCTTCTTTACAAATCCGCTGCCGCTTTTTTTTGTTTTTGAAGATTTTAAAGATTTGGCTGTTACCGGCTTTGGTTTAAAAGAAGTTTTATTGGCTTTAGCCATAGTGGGAGTTATTTGCAAAACTAAACAAACTCACTTAACCTTTGACAAGGGAATGGTATTTCGTTACTTTGTATTCTTCAAAAACGTCAATCTTGGTTAAACTTTTAAAACCGTTTTTATTTTCTTTATTGATTTTGATGACTTTTTCCTGCTCACAGGAAGAGGAATCGAAACATAAAATATTGCGGTATAACCAGGGAGATGAAAGTTTAACTTCATTGGATCCAGCCTTTTCCAGGTCCAAAGCAAATATCCGTGCAGCTACTCAACTATATAATGGTTTGGTAGACCTTGATAATGATTTAAAAGTAATCCCCTCTATTGCCCAAAGCTGGAATATTTCAAGTGATGGCAAAACTTATACTTTTATTTTAAAGGAAGGTGTAAAATTTCACGACAACGAAATTTTTACAAATGGGATTGGAAGAGAAGTGACAGCGGAAGATTTTGTATACAGTTTTAAACGCATAATTGATTCTACCATAGCTAGTCCCGGAGCATGGATTTTCAACGATAAGGCCCTCCGGAATTCCAGAGGTAAAATTTCAGATACTTGCTTTAAGGCAAAGAGCAAATATGTTTTAAATATTTATTTGGAAAGGCCTTTCCCTGCTTTTCTCGAAATTTTAGCAATGCCTTATGGCTTTGTAGTTCCAAAAGAAGCTATTGTGAAGTATGGTAAGGATTTTCGCGTACACCCAATTGGAACTGGCCCATTTGTATTTAAACATTGGGACGAAGGTTCAACACTTATCTTTCTCAGGAATAATAATTATTGGAAGTTAGATGATCAGGGCAAAAAACTTCCATATCTGGATGCAGTCCAGGTTTCATTTATAAATGATAAAACACTTGCCTTTTTAACTTTTAGTCAAGGCAAACTGGATTTTCTTGTGGGAATTGAAGACAACTCACCAGAACTTTTCCTGGAACAGGATGGTAGCTTGAAAGAAGAATTTAAAACCAGGTTTAAATACAACAAAAGTCCTTATTTGTATACTGAATATCTTGGTTTTCAGTTAGATACTGCTTTCTCAAAAAACAAGGAACATCCATTTCATAATAAAAAAGTAAGACAGGCGCTTAATTATGGTATCAACCGGGAAGAACTAATTGCTTATCTCAGGTTTAACCTTGGCATTAAGGGAGAAAATGGAATTGTTCCCCTCGCCCTTCCTTATTTTTCAGAACATAGGACTAAAGGATACAATTTTGATCCCCAAAAATCTTTAAAGTTATTAAAAGAGGCAGGCTATGAACATGCAGGAGATTTACCTGAAATAAAACTTTACACCAGTTCACCTTATAAATACATAGCAGAGTTTCTACAAAAGCAGTGGTCTGACTTAGGTGTGAAAGTTGTTTTGGAAGTTAACCAGGCTTCAACTCACAGAGAAATGATCGACAAAGGCATAGCTCCATTTTTCAGGGCATCATGGCTGGGAGATTATCCCGATGCTGAAAACTATCTTTCTTTATTCTATAGTAAAAATTTTACACCGTCCGGGCCAAATAAGTGCCACTATAAAAACCCATTATTTGATCAATTGTACGAAAGTGCCATAAAGGAAACAGATTATGAAAAGAGAAATGCTTTATACAGTAAACTGGATCAGATTGTCATGGATGATAGCCCTGTTATAGTTCTCTTTTATGATGAGATTATTAGATTAACTCAGCCTTATGTAAAAGGATTAGAAGTTAATCCCATGAACACAATATCACTCGAAAAGGTTGATATCGAAAAATAGTGTTTTTGATATTATGAAACCCGTTTCTTCTTGACAGCAGTAATTAAAGTAAATGCCAATGTATAACCGATGCCTTAGCTTAAAGCGAAGGCATTGGTTATACATTGGTTATGAAATATTTGCCCTCTAGGTTTTATTATTAGTCATTTTAGACTTAACAATTCTCTATTCCACTACCACCTCAAAAACAAAACTTCTTGAGGAAGAGATATTTAACAGATTTCCTACAGGCCTAATCTCTGCCTCTTTACTTCCAGACATATTTACAGGTCTGATTTTAACCTGATCTTTCCCATTAAATTTAATTGTTCCCATAGCAAATTGTGCCTGCAAAATCCGGTCGCCAATTTCTGAAACTGAATTCCGGCTGTCACTGTATTTCATTCCTTTGGTTCTTACAGGCGTTGTCACTACCAGATAGTAATGTTTTGATTCATTTAAAGGTCTTTTGTCTTTAGAAACAGCAATAACGGAAGCCCAGGGATTTTTTAAACTAATAGTTATAGCTGGAAAGCTGAAAACACTGTCTTTCAAGGCACCGATTACACCTTGAACCTTAGCGGTATTGATTTTTATAATTCCAGCCTTCCTGTTTAAACTAAGCTCTTTTGTTTCGCTGGTAATTGTTTGACTGGCCTCATCAAAGTATTTCTTAAATGATTCTGTTGGCGTTCCTGCTTGTTCTCCACTTTGCTTCCCAACCCTTGTAACCAATGGAAGGTAATCTAATATGTCAATAAAATCAGAATAACTGGGTAAGGAAAAGATTTGATTTTCAGTAACCTTATCTACTACAAAAGATGGTGCTTCTTTTATATAATCTCCTAAAAACATGGGAGCAGCTGCAACCCACTGAGCTAGATGGTCCGGCATGTTGTTGATTGCAAAAGAATATTTTCCCTCCTGGCCTGCAACTTCCGGATCAAAATGAAACTGAAGCATTCCATCAAATCCCTGTAAACGACTGTAAGCAGCAAGATATGGCACACCTTCTAACCTGTACTCATTCGGAAAGCACATATTATACTCGGTCACTATCAATGGTTTATCCTTCCAGCGGTATTTGGCAATATTATTAATTGGACCGATTTTATGATTCTTCAGAATAGAGGTATTATTAATTGGTGCTATTTCAATTTTTTCCCACTCATTATTCAATTTCCAAACTTGTGGATGGTCCCAATAATCATTGGTAGTGAGGAGGTCCATTTTTGTATTGTCATACTGGTAAACCAAAACCGGGTTGGGAAAATTACTCCCTGATAGCAGGTATTTCACACCTAATGAACGCATATGGGCACTCATTGTTGAATAATACTTTTGCTCAATGCCAGATAAAAATTTCATTGATTCCTTGACATCACCTTTATCACCAGTTCTTTGTTTTAAGACAGGGGATAATTTTGAAGAATAATCCAGTTCAAACCTGGCAAGAATTTTACCCGAATTTTGCGGGTCCGCAATAAATTTCTCTTCCAAAGATTCACGGTAAGTAGGAGTGACAATGTCTCCTTGAAAATGTAAAAATGCCGAAGACTCATTAATAAATTCAGAGGCAACAATAGCAGGTTCATCTTTGTAGGCTAGTCCTGTATAGCTATTTTTATGGGTTAAAAGTTGTTTGATGTACTCCTTTTGAAGCTGGATTAATTTTTCATCAAAATATCCTACTTGTTTACCTCCTAAATCAGGTGGTTTGTTTGCAACGCCATCGCTTTCTAAAAAATCTCTGTGAACAAGTAAATCCAGGAAAACATAAATCCCTTTTTTCTTTAATGCTGAAATAAGGTAATCTAATTTATCAAGGCTCTGGTTTGATAAAAATCTGGTAGTTTCTTTGTTGCCAAATATGTTTGGTGTAGCCCAGGGTGCATCCATGTGGTGCAGTCTCAAAAGGTTACAGCCCATTTTTGAAAGTCTTAAAGCCAAAGAATCTGCTTGTTTTTTCTCTGGAAAACATTTTCCTGCAACAAGGTTTGTTCCCCAAAACCGAATGGGAGTTCCATCATTAAAATATATCCTTCCTTCTTTTACAATAGCAAATCCATGCTTCCCCGCTGGGGCATCCAGTAATGAGGACCAGTCGACATAGTGGCTTCCAGTTTTTGCAGCATCGACAGGAATTGTATACCAGGATCCCCAATCGATAGGCCCTGTTGATTTTAAAGCTTTTAAATTTTCTCCTCCTTCACCTTTCATATAAAGTTCCAGATCATCATAAAAAGCAGTCCCAGCACAATTGGCCAGGGAAATCTGCAATTTTACTTTTACAGCAGTTTCAGGAACATCGTATGTATTTTCAAACTTTTTCCAATCTGCAGTACCCACCCCATTACCTACCACAGGAGGGTATCCTCCAGTAACATTTCCAGCTTCATCTAAAAATTCAACTGCAATACGCACTACTTCATAATTTTCAGTTCCTTGAACTACGTTCTCATATTTCATCCAGCCTTTTACTTCAACTGAACTTACCTTTTTAGGTAAGCGAAGAATCTGTTCTGCTCCGGCCCAGGAAGGCTTCTCCTGGGTAACTTTCAGACAAAATTTCCCTGAATGAGTGTCTTCAATTCTTAAACCTCCAAAATAATTCCAACCATCTCCATCCAATTCAAATCCTGGATTTTTCAATTGGTTTTCCTGGGCATGCACAGAAAAAAATGAGAATAGGAGTAGGAGAGAGCAGGCTATTTGAGTTTTCATTTTAATATTTGATAAACAAATCAACTCATAATTGATATAATTAAAAAAGAATATCACTTTTAACCCTTCTCAAGACCTAAACATGGATTCTTTACCTTTTTTGTGTTACCTGCTCATATTCATTATGGCGTTCATGTATTCTTCAGTGGGGCATGGTGGGGCCAGCGGTTATTTGGCAGTTCTTGCCATGTTGGGAGTTTCCCAAATTGTAATGAAACCATCGGCCTTACTCCTCAATATATTTGTATCTGGCATTTCATTTTTTCAATACTATCGGACTAACCATTTCAATTTCAGGTTGTTCTGGCCATTTGCATTCACATCTGTTCCTGCAGCCTTTATAGGTGCTTTGATTCCCTTGACTGATAGCTCTTATAAAAAGATATTAGGTATCTGTCTGATTTTTTCAGTTTTGAGGCTAACATTATTTGGCTGGAAAGATGAAGTATCAACCGAAAACCAAAAATTAAAAATATGGATCGGATTATTTGCA
>JACMRH010000246.1 GCA_014376535.1 Cytophagales bacterium
CATTAGGTAAAATGTTTATTGGGTTATTAAGAAATAAAATCTTTGATGCTAACGAATGGGGAGTTTTATCTCGGCTTATGCCTGATTGTTTTAAGTGTTCAGCAAATTCATCTATTCTTAGTGCGTTGCTTTCAGTTTTAACCCACGACGTTGTTAACCCTAATAGCTTTTCAGTTTCGTCTTTATCTATGTTCCTTGCAACCCGAAAATCATTTATAAAGGATTTGAAAGAACCTTTTCCTTTTTGAATAAAATCAGCAGTTTTAATCTTGCCATTTTTATAATCATGGAACTTGCTGATATAGGTAAGGTCTGAATGATAGGATGAAAGGAATGTTCCAATTGCCCGAACATTTTCTGCTGTTAACTTCATGACAACTAAAATATAACTAATTATTGAAATTTAGCCGAACACTATCTGATTATAGTGATATTATATCAACTTGAAAGGACGATTTTGACACTACCGCTTGTTTGAATTCTAAATGGCTAAAACCGCTGTTGATAGCGAGTTCCATTATACGACAGACTTCTTGGGTCGGGCATCTGCATCCGAATGTCACGCCCACCAAGGCTGACTTAGAAAATTTATGAGTGCCAACTCTATTTGGCTTAATTACTCGAAATTCTTGTTCATATTCCCAAATATCAGCTTTGGTTCGAATAAGCATTTCAGTAAATTGTAAAGGGGTGGTTAAATGATTATAAAAAGGATACTCTTTTTTGTACACTGTTCGCAGAAGATTTGAAAAAACCTCTTTCTCCTTCAGTACATCAAACTTTAAACAAAATCCTGAATGTGAGTCAGTGTAATGCGACCATAGTAGAAGATTGTCATCTGTTTGCCCAAAACAACAAATCCCTGTATTGACAAAAACCTTTTTAAAGATTGTTTTAAGTGCAGCACTCCATTCTTCAGGATTTTCGGTTAATTGTGTTGATCTTTCTTTAATGTACTCAGTACCCAAGTGTGGGGCATTGTTTTGAAACCAAGTCTTAATTTGTTCATAGGTATTTTCAGTGTTGATGTTTATCTGACAATCGAATGGGTCATTAAATGTGGTAGGACTTCCGAACCATAATTCAGCGTTAGTAAAAATTTGGTCAGTATTAGCACAATTATTTCTATACTTATAAAGATATTGAGGCAATTGCTTATCAGCAATTGCGTATTCAATTAATTCCTGCGTAGTCATTTTCAAAGATTAAAAAAATATTTCATACTATTTGGTTCATGTTTGATTCACCCTTACCATTGATTAAATCAGACACTTTTTTGAAAAGGTCAACATTTAAATTGTAAGGGATGTGTTATTGTAGTCGGTAGTTCATTCGTAAAAGATTTTAGGACAACAGTCCACCCCAACCTAGCAACTACCAAACTTTGTTGGAGCTTTTAACTTTAATGGTAAATTATTTCAAAGGTGGGATTACAGATACAAAAGCGAAACTTGTAAATGATATAAGTTTTTTAGAATTTCTGATTAAAAATGATCCACAAAAAGCTATAATTGAAGCACTTTGTTCACTGGATTATGGTAGCCAGGAATATCAGGATGCTAAATCTAAAATTGTCTAAATCACTCCCACGGAACTTTTTAAGATGTCCGTAATAATGATAATATAAAAAAGTTATCAGGTTATTTATACTTTGATATAATCCGGAAGGTCATACACACTACAAACCAATCTTTTGCCCGATCTGTAAGCCCTTTATGCGCACCAAGATGTTTCTGCAGCCGCTTTTCTACATTGGCTGTGCAGCAGATATGATATTGATGCAAGTGTTCTGAATAAAGGGTACAAACAAAATAGAATTGTAAGAGAAATTAAAAAAGGTTTCGGCTGACCGAAACCTTTGTGGGCCCACTAGGATTTGAACCTAGGACCACCTGATTATGAGTCAGGTGCTCTAACCAACTGAGCTATAGGCCCGCTCTTTTTACGGAGGAGTGCAAAACTAAGTAAATTCGCACACCAAAAAAAACAAAAACTTCA
>JACMRH010000247.1 GCA_014376535.1 Cytophagales bacterium
GATTATGGATAATTCTGAAGGCAGAATTGAAGTTGAAAGCAAAGAGGGCAAGGGCACCACTTTTAAATTATATTTTAAGATTTAAAAACAGAATGATGTACAGTTTGTACATCATTTTAGAAAATAAATAGATACGGGTTAAAAAACTTTTGGGGCGCAACTCATTTTAAAGAAAATACAAAATGGTTTGTCGATTCCAAAACTGGTATTGTGTACCAACCTGTTTTAATGCCGGAGAAAATATTATTCTGAAACTAACTCTGTTTCCGAGCACGGTAAGCAAATGTGGTATTCTGTAAATAATTATATTCATTAACAAGAAAGCTAATTATTCGATCCATTCAAATCTAATTTTGGCCTGTGTAACTTATTATACTGGTTTGATATCAAAGCTTCTCTTATTTAGTACTTACAAACTATTTACAGATAGATTTAATTATCAAAAATCCCTCTTAATTCGGTCATTTTACTTTGAGTTTGATCCATATTGATAATTCCTTGTCGGGGCCTGTCCAGATCAATAATGATAAAAATGGTCATAACCATTACAAGTGAAAATCCTATGACTACTACCCAGTTGATATGGTCTCCTTTGAAACTGTGCCCTATTAAAAAGCCACCTACCAGCGTTAATATAAATAATAACCAAATTATAGAATCGGGTACATGTGCATTGTTTCCCGCCTCACGGGTAGTTACTATATCAATCATGGAATTTAATGCCGGAACCATCTGCTGAGTAGCAATAATATTTTCATTTCCATGAGACAATTCACTAACCTTATTCCATATTTTCCGGCTGTACTGATCAGATTTCACAAGTGCTGCTTTAATTTTTTCCGTATCTGTACCTGCATTGTAGTAGGCGATTCTTGCTTCCAAATATTCCTTCAATTCAGTTCTTAAAAACTCCCTGTCATTGCTGCCATATAAATCGCAGCGAAGGATGACCGTGCCTATGTCATTGACTTCTTCAATGATGACTTGTCTTCTGGTGTCATATTTGGACGCGGACATGCTAAATGTGAAAGAAAGCAACAAAGCAAGCAATCCCAAAAGTGAATTTTCTACTGAACCAAGATATTCTTTAACATCAGCATTTTGTCGGATCTGCACTTTTTTAACTCTAAACCCTATCAGTTGTGATGCAATAATCAAAACAAAAAGGACAGATATGATTAGCAATTCAGAAATTTGAAACAAGAAAGAATTATTCAAAATGTTTAGTTTAAAAAGGTTTTAACAATTTGCCATTTGCTTAAAACTCATCACTCAATGCAAGTTATAATATAATTAGCTGTTCTCTTAAATTGGGATTTTGTTTTGGCTTTATTTAAGAGCCATTAAATACTTTATGAAAAATCAATAATTGCAGGCCAAAATCATCCCTGTTTTTAGTAAGGACAACAAAATGTTAGTGGAATTGTCTATAATTGAAAAATGCATTCAAGATTTAATATCAGGAATGGATATGTCGAAGATATTATACACATAATATTAATAAAAAAAACTTACATGACTCAAAAACCAATTAGCCTTTTTTACTTGTTCTTACTTATTTCAATAACAGTTTGTGGACAACAACTTAAACCTGGTTTTGACAAGAATGAGTATAAAGAATTAATGCTTGTTTCTGCCAGAACTACTGCAGAGCCAACTTATTTCAAGGATTTTCCTGAACCAAGTAGCTTTAAAATGATATACCAATCGCAACCAATCGGGCTTGACAATCTTTGGGACTTATGGACCAACGACAAAAAATTGGCTGTAATAAGCATAAGAGGTACAACAGCAAAATCTGAAAGCTGGTTATCAAATTTCTATGCTGCAATGGTACCGGCAAAGGGAGAATTGAAACTAAACGACAAGGAAGTTTTTCCCTATCAACTTGCCAAAAATCCAAAAGCTGCTGTTCATGTGGGTTGGCTAATTAGTATGGCCTATCTTTCTAAGGAAATTGTTCCAAAAATAAACGAGCTATACCAGAATGGAACTAAAGAATTTCTTATTATGGGACATAGTCAGGGAGGGGCAATTTCATTTTTATTGACGTCCTACTTATATAATCTACAACAATCAGGACAGCTCCCTAAAGATATCCGATTTAAAACTTATTGCAGTGCCGGACCAAAGCCTGGAAACTTATATTATGCATATGAATACGAAGCCATGACACAAGGCGGTTGGGCATATAATGTGGTAAATTCCAGTGACTGGGTACCTGAAATGCCCATATCTATACAAACTTTAAAAGATTTTAATAACGTAAATCCATTTACAAATGCCAAAGTACTAATCAAAAAACAAAAATTTCCTGCTAATCTGGTACTTAAGCATATTTACAATAAGCTAGACAAACCCACAAAACAAGCTCAAAGGAATTATGAAAAGTTTTTAGGTGAAATGACTTCTAAAATAATCAAGAAAAACATTAATGGCTTTAGTCCTCCGCTTTATTACAGCAGTAACCATTATGTAAGAACTGGGGCTACCATTGTTTTACTCCCCAATGATGCATATTTTAAACAATTTCCAGACGACTCCACAAAATTATTTCCACATCATTTTCACGCTCAGTATTTACTTTTACTTAGCCAACTACCTGAATTTAATAACTCGAACAACATAGCAAATGTGATTTACACACCATCAACTGAAGAGATCAAAAAGGCTAAAGCAAATACTAAAGTAATAACACCCAAAAGAGTATTTATTCACAGTATGCTAGGTATACAAGCCCCTGAATTTTCCGCACTTAATATTGATTTGGAAAACAATGGCTTTATGAAATTAGAGAATGTTTATTTTGCCAGAGGAGGAGGATTTTACACTATTTTTCCGAAAGCACATATAGCAACGTTATTTAATTACTCTACCTATTCAGCCACCAAAACCGAAGGAAATAATACCAATTCGATAAGAAGCACAACAGTTGGAACTTCGTTAGGAGTAGTTTTATTGAATAAACCGAAGTTTCATTTTATTCCTTTCGGTGGCATTGTCTATTCCTGGTTTGGAGTTAGATTATCAAAACACAACAACGCGAACCAAACATTCAACAATTATCTGGGAAGCGGACTAAATCAGCAACACATCGCAACGGAAGGGTTTACGGGCAATGTTGGATTGCACATTGGTACAACTCCATTTATTAATAAGAAATTTGGAAAAAGCCTCACTTTCGGACTGAGAACCGGATATTATATCCCATTAAACAAAACCACAAAATGGACAACTAACGGATTTAATTTACAAGGTGGTCCGGCAATTAATGCACAGGGATTCTATTGTAACTTTATATTTGGACTTGCTTTGTAGGAAGGTTAGAAACCTGATAAGCTGCTATCCTTTTCATTTTCAAAATCAGGAAATAGCTGGATCAAAGGTTATGGAATAGTAATGAGGTATGTGGTAAAGTAATATTTGTTGATAGAAAAAGCTAATCTATTCTTCTAAAACTGATAACCTTCACTATTTTAACTAAGTCCGCTAACCTGCTTACACTCTGACAAATTAAAAAATCACTAAAAAATTTCACTCTTATCATATTCAATCTCTTTAAGTTTAAATCTCGCATAACTTAAATCCCCCTCTTTTAATCTCCATAATACTTCAAATTTCGTAGGTATCAGAATGCCATTTTTATTCTCGTATTCAGCTAATTTTATAACCCAGGTCTGCAGGCCTTTTTTGTCCATATATCGCTTTGTTTCCAATTGAATTATTTCTCCAACATCATTAAATGTGACCACGAAGAAGAGAGAAAGTCCGTTGTAATTGAATGTTAGCCTGGCTGAGTTTGAACTGATTGAAGACCACACTAATTTTTCACTTTGTAACAAATTAGTTGGATATAAAACGCTTTCACCCAGCCACCGGAGCAGTTCACCCTGATTGTAATTTTCACCGTGCGCATCTAAAATATTAAAAACTGAAAACAGCGAAACAACTAGTCTGCCTTTATGGGATAGGTACATGTCTCTTGCTGTAAACATGCTGGTAGTGCCTTTCCAAATAAAGCCTGGTCTTTCTGTAGTGGCATATTGTTCTCCTTCTATATTAACCCAGGCTTTGTCAATGCCGGTTTTAAATTGCCCGTCGTGGGTCATTCTTACATAACTTATATAGGGCTGGCCATTTTTCAAGATAAGGTTGAAATATCGTTGTACCGGTTCCGGTAGTCCAGTAAGTTGTTCTGGGTGAAACTGTTTGTCAGATATAATTCTCGATTGTGCAAACAAAAGCTTAACATCCCTTTTGAATTGAAAAGAGAGTATAGTTCTTCCTAATACAAAACAAATGGCGATGATTAAAAAAATATACAATAGGATAGCCATATAACTTTTTAGTTTCATTTAAGAATTTGATATGCAATTTTTCTCCCCAGGGCACAAGCAATTGAAACAGAAACTTTAATATTTGATTCTTGAAAACGGAATTCGTCATTTGGTTTTAACAATTAATGAGAACGAGTGTCCACCAGGTTTGTTCCAGTGTCTTCAATTAGTATTTCAAGTTCTTTTTGAGAAGCTTCGGTAGATCCAGATCCTAGTGTTATGGCTAATCATTGTTAATATTTTAATTTTAATTCCTTTATAAAATTGCTCATATCCCAATCTGGATCCCAATTATAGGTATTGGCACAAAACATATACAATTCAAATGATTGATTTTTATGTTCTCTAACTGGCTTTAAATGAAACTAGAGTCACCACCTTCATCCCATTATGTGACAATGCCTATCCGAAAAACCGGTAAACTTGCTCATCCAAATTGTAAAAAGGATCAGGATCATAAACTATTAACACTTTTTTAGAAGATTTCGGATTTCCTAGTTCCCATTGTTGACTTGGTCCTTCACTTTGAGCCCAAAATGTTAATCCGGTCCACAGAACTGCAACAACTAAGAAAATGATAATTGCAGTTTTTGAAAATCCTTTCATCTAAATATTATTAAACTCTGGAATTGAATTTATAACCTGGTATTCATGGCTGTTACCGCATAATAAATTGCCC
>JACMRH010000020.1 GCA_014376535.1 Cytophagales bacterium
CATTTTTTTTGCTTTGGAGTATTGCGATCTGGTACTTCCTTCGCTTATTCCAAGCATAGCACCAATTTCTTTATGAGAAAAATCGTCTAAAACGTATAATGTAAAAACTGTTTTATAGCCATCCGGAAGTTCTTTGATGATTTTTAGAAGCTGGTCTTGCTCTAAATTGTCTATATCAGAAGGATTTAGCTCAACTTCATTTTCCTCACTGATATTTTCTATTGAAAGAAAATTTAAATTTCTTTTCCGCTGTTTAATATTGTTTAAAGCTGTATTGACTACAGTTTTCCTTATCCAACCTTCAAAAGATCCTTCAAACTTGAAAGATTTAAGATTGTAATAAACTTTTATAAATGCTTCCTGCAGAACATCATCTGCCTCATCATCAGTTTCGCTGTATCTTCTGCATACCGGGCGCATTTTGGGCAGGTAATAATCAAATATTCCCTTAAAGGCCTTTACATCTCCTTTTATTGCCTTTTCAATTACTTCGTTATTTACCAAAGAGCTGATTTATAAATTACAATTACAAAATTTATTGTCTTGATTAAAATAATTTGGAATTCCGTTTATTCCTGGATGTAAGTACTATTCTTTAATAAACCGGCTAACAGACTTGCTTCCAACAGTTTGCAAAAGATAAATACCTTTTTGTAAGCTGCTTACATACAACAAATTTTCTTTCGTAAAGCCTGTCTGGACTATAATTCCGTTAAGGTTTAATATTTGAACCTGCTGAATGGAACTGCCTGATATATACAGGTTATCGTTAACAGGGTTAGGATAAATAATTTCCACTTTAGTACTCTGGTCATCTGTAATACCTGTTGCGATTAAAGGAAAGCGGTCAAAGAACTTCCAGATTTCATCACTGGCATTAAAGTCTTTATTCGTCACTTTATTGGGGATATCGATAGCACCCGGCCAGGTATGTCCTCCATTATATATTTTATAAAACCATACATCCAGGCCTTTGCTGCAAGCCTGAAATTTGATCAGGTCGGCGGTAGACTGGTCTGTTTTATTTATATCAGGAACATGTGTTGTATCTGCCAGATTTGAACAATGATCAAAACCCACCCATTTTTTAGCTGATGCCTCAGCTCCAAGAGATCCATTACTACCGCCGTAAGCTACAACATCATCTGCAGTACCATGGATATGAAGAAGAGGTAAAAATTTAACTGGTTTGCAAGTAATGTTAAGTCCACTGGATACAACTCCTGAAACTGAAGCTATTGCTGTAAATCGCTGCGAAAGTTCGCAACCAAGCTTATAAGTCATATATCCTCCAAGACTCAAACCGCAAGAGTATATTTTACCGGTATTTACAGCGTATTTTTTTATGAGTGTATCTAGCAGTGCATTTATATATCCGACATCGTTTATAGAAGCATTTAATCCAATACCCACATTCCAGGCATTATTAACCCCATCTGGATACACTACAATAAATTTATATTTATCAGAAGTAGCGTCCATACCCGAGTATAGTTGTTGCTGTGAGGCATAGGAACCCAGGCCATGAAGATTTAAAACAAGAGGAAATTTGTTGGCAGGATTATACCCAGTTGGCAAATGCACAATGTATTTTCTTGCAGTGCCTTCAAAAGTAAAGGAGTAGGTTTGTGCTGATAATTTCAGTATACAAACAAAAATAATAGCAAAGAAAGCACTAGTTTTTTTCATATCTGCTGTTAATGAATTATATCAAATATACGATTTTTAGCAAAAAAGGAAACTGGTGCAAGACAACAGAATACCGTTTGAGTTATTACAGGATAAATTGCAATATTTGTTTGTTCGGTTAATATCATCCAAACACAAAATCAAACCATCCATGAAAGTAATATTTTATTTAAGCTTGGGATTGCTTTTCAGTATAGCTGCATTTGCACAAAAGGACACTATCACAACTAAAAGCGGCCTAAAATATGTCAAGTTAAAACCGGGAAATGGAAAAACGCCCGTGGACGGACAAAAGCTTAAAGTATTCTACAAAGGCACATTGAAAAACGGATCTGTTTTTGACTCCAACATTAACCAATCGCCGTTTAAATTTTCTTTAGGCAAAAGTGAAGTAATTCCAGGTTGGGATGAGGGATTTAAACTGATGAGCACTGGTGAAAAGGGAATACTATTTATTCCTGCCAAGCTTGCTTACGGAAGTCGAGGAGTTGAGAATCAGGATGTTCCTGGAAAATACATCATACCACCTAATTCTGATTTAATTTTTGAAGTGGAATTGATTAGTTTTAAATAGAAAATAACCCAAGTGAGGCACATAATTTAAACATGCCTACACTTAAGAAGTAAAAATTTATTATTTATTCAACCTGGCTTCGAGCTTTTCTGCCTTATTCAGATGGTCACGCAGCATTGGCAATGAGCTTGTTACAAGTTCTTTCAATTCCTTGTCTTCAGTGTTGCTTTGAGTTCTTTCAAACTTATCCACCATGTCACGATGCATTTTTTTGATTTTTTCCGCCCAGTTTTGGTCCCAGGTTATGCCGGTTTTACTGTCTATCTGAACTCCACCGTTATCTTGGTCCAATTGAAAATCTTTTTGAGCTGCGTAAGTCTTTATGTCTTTTGCCAGCTTTTCATGATCTGGGATCATCTGTTGAGCAATAGCTTTTAGTTCAGGATCAGTGCCCATTTTCGTTCCCGCACGAAGCCATTCAAGCTCTTCAGTATTGTTGTCCAAAACGTTTTTTGCAAAGCTTTCGTCAATTTTAATTTTCACTTTGTCAACAGTTTTTTCCACTGCATCTCCTACATCATTTGCAGCATTGTTCACGACTTCTTCTGCTTTTTTAGCATCCGGATCATTCTTGTCACATCCTGAAAAAGTAAGTACCAAACTGGTCAGGCCTAAAATTAAATAATTGGTTTTCATGATGTTGAAATTTAAAAATGGTTTTGTATGGCTAGAATCCTAAAAAAGCATGCCTATAATTAATTTGATTGTTTTATGAGGCAGTTTGCTTCAATGGTAGCAAAAAGTGTTTTAACGCAAGAGATAAAAATAAAAAAGTGGCCATTAAATAAAGAACACAGCAAATTGTTTGGAAGTACAGTTTGATAAATTAAAGTCCTTTTTGATTGGCCTTCTGTATTAAAACTGCAAGCCCTGTTGTGAACCAATGGTTAGTTTTAACTAATATATGATAGATTATTTAAGAAATTTATTTGCTAAATATGTTCAATAGTACATTTGTTATACTTTTTCGGGCAGAATTGTTACTTCCTTAAACTTTTAGTAATAACTGTTTTTCCAACACTTCTATGGCAAGTATTTTTTCTTCATCATTTCCTATTCTTATTAAATCAAAAGCAGCAAATATCGCATATAGCGATAGATCATTAATGCATGCCTGGGGTAATTTCGGGTATAATGGAACGATTGTACAACCTAACACACCATTTTTAAAATCTTCCCAGGGCCATACAACACCAAATGATGAAAGAATTTTTTGACTGTAAATAGGTGCCGAATGGGCAGTTGGAATACCCATTCGTGGTTTCCCTGGATCGGCAGGAAAATGATAGCGTGCCCCATAAACCATATATTCAATAAATGACTTTCGGTTGATCGTTTGTTTATCTTCAA
>JACMRH010000021.1 GCA_014376535.1 Cytophagales bacterium
GTGTTGCCAGTAATTTTCCATGTTCGTCAATCCTTACAAAATATCCATAGGGAAGTATTAGTTTCTGCATCCATTCCATTTTCTCTTTATTGAACTTAAAAGACACACTTCTGTGATGGGATATGGTAAACTTGGGATTAATAACCACTGTTTTCTTAAGTTTTTGAGCTTGCTTGCCTAAATAATATTCTTCCCAGAACAAAAAAGTATCTTCAGGATATAGCTTGCCATTATTTAATAACAGCCTATCAAGAATAATTCCCGTACCAAATACAAAATTTACTTCTTTTGGCTTATCATCCACTTTTACTGATGAAAATTTATCAGCAAAAAACCTCAAGGTAGAAGATGGTTCAAAAGTATTAAGGTTGTAATTAGGGTAATGCATTGACCCATTTGAACTTGTTATAACGGGTGCCATTAATGCTACATCCTTATTTGCCTTGAAATAATTAAGAGCATTTTCAATAGCATTCATGCTCAGTTCAGCATCAGGATTAAATGTAAGAATATAATTTCCACTGGCTTTTAGTACTGACTGGTTCATGGCTCTTGCAAAACCATAATTATAGTTATTAACTAAGAGGATTATTTGACCTTCATAGGAAGTTAAGATTTCTACACTTTTATCTGAAGAATGATTATCAACAACTATAATTTCAAACCGGTAATTGGTCCTGGAATTTAAAATGCTTTCGATACATGCTTTAAGATAGTTTTCGCTGTTGTATGAAACTATCAGAATTGAAATATCCACACTCATTTAAAAAATCGTTTTATTCCAATATAAATCCAACTAAAGAAAAATAACTTTAACAAATCCAAAATTTTACCTTGTATGATTTTGGTTCTAAATGAGTTATATAAATACTTATAGACCAACTTTACTGATAAAAGATTAAACGCTTCGTATGACATTACAATATATTTTGAAGCAATGAAGGTTCTTTTCTGATCTTCATTTATACAGGATGCGATTTCAGGATATTTACCCTCATAAAAAAGATCATTTACGGCCTGCATATATTTTTTAGTTTTTTTATCCAGGTCTTCAGCTGAATAATTAAGGCTGCGGTTTGAATGTTCTATGACAATATTGGTTACTTCTTCCGCAATTATCAGTTGCGATTGACATATAATTCTGATCCATAAATGGTTATCTTCAAAAATAGAAAGATGGACCGGGAATTTATTATTCTCCAATAGTGAAGCAGTAACACAAACACTATTGGTCAACAAAAGACCTTTGTTTAGTACATTATATATTCCATTCCCAACTACTTTACCCATTGGTTTAATATTAGTCCTCTTGCCATCTTTCTCAAATTGACATAAACTATAATAAACCCCTTCCTTTTGATTATAAGCAGCAATTATATTATGCAATACTTCTAAATGATTTGGTAAGTAATAATCATCACTATCCAAAAAGCAGATATAGCGGCCTTTAGCTATTTCAATACCGTGGTTGCGTGCTGCACTTCTTTCCTGGTTAGTTTGATAATTGTAATTTATTCTCGTGTCTGAAAGAAAAGGAGCAAGTATTTGTCTTGTATTATCGGTAGATCCATCGTCAATAATAATCAATTCCCAATCTTCAAATTTCTGGTGCACAACACTTTGTATTGCTGTTACCACCATATGACCGCGATTGTAAGTGGGTAAAATGATACTAAAAAAAGGCAAAGGATTTTGAATTGTCATTCAATACATTATTGGAAAAACATTGCAAAACTAGATAAATAGATTGGCAAAGTCCTCAGTTGAAACCGGTATATATTCTTTTACTGTATAATAGATTAAAATGATGCTAATTTTACCGCACAAACATATCCTGATAAGAAGTCCTGATGAATATTCTTTTAACTGGTGCTACTGGTTTTGTAGGTCAGAATTTTATTAATTATTTTAGTACACGCAAAACCAACTTTCACATATTTGCACTTAGCCGGGAATCTTCTCAAACAAATTCAGGTTTTATAACCTGGCTTTATAACCAGACTGATTTTAATAAAGTCCTGTCAGACAACGACATATATGCTGTAATACACCTTGCAGGGAAAGCCCATGATATAAAAAACACTTCGCAAGCTGAAGAATATTTTGATGTAAATTATGGCATTACTAAAAACCTGTTCGATGCCTTTGCGAACTCTCAAGCATCAAAATTTATATTTTTAAGTTCAATAAAAGCTGTTGGGGATGATCAATCTTATATTTCCAATGCATTAGACTTAAGCGAACCCCAAACTCCTTATGCTAAATCAAAACGAGAAGCAGAAAAGTATATTCAAAATTATGTTTTAAGCAATGGGAAATCATATTATATTCTAAGGCCCACACTTATTTATGGAGCCGGTGTTAAAGGTAATTTAGCAACACTTATAAAGTTTGCTAACAAAGGCCTACCCTATCCTTTCGAGTCTTTTGAAAACAAAAGGTCTTATTTGTCTGTAAATAATCTAAGTTTTATTTTTATTAAACTTATTGAAAATGAATATGAGTCTATGACTTTGAATATTGCTAATGAAGATGCAATAAGTACGAAAGAATTGATATCAATCATTTATAAAGCATTAGGAAAAAAACCTTCCTCTTTGAGTTTTCCACAGGGACTTATAAAGACTTTAGCGAAAATGGGTGATATTATTCCTTTGCCTATAAATTCTGAAAAGCTAAATAAAATTACCAGCTCATTTGTGGTTGACACTGCTGAAATGATCAAAAAACTGGGATTTAGTTTACCGGAAACAACCAGAGGGACTATTTCTTCAATAACAAAAAAGTAAATTGCGCACTCAAGCAGCCTAACAATGTCTTCATTCTTGCTCAATCTCACAATAACAGGTCTGGTAAGTATTTCCGTAACTTGTTTGACATTGTATTATTTGATTCCTTACCTAACCAGAAAGGCATTCTTAGACATTCCAAACAGCAGGTCATCTCATGCAAAAGTGACTCCACGTGGTGGTGGACTTGCAGTAGTAGTTGGAATTTTGACGGGTTCTTGTGTTGCTTTTTTTCTTGGTCTTACCATTCCACATTATACATTTTATATAGGTTTGGTTTTAATGGCGATAACCAGCTTTCTGGACGATAAGAAAAGTTTACCTGTCTACATCAGGCTTTCTGCACATATTATAGCAATGGGACTAGTCATTGGATTTACGGGAGGTTTAAAATCCCTCCCATTTGCTTCACCACTTAATTTTGAGCTTGGCTACTTTGGATATGTGATCTCTGCAGTGTGGATTATTTCCGTTATAAACTTTTTTAATTTCTTAGATGGTATTGATGGTTTTGCTGGTTCTCAGGCAATGATTGCTGGTATTTCTGCATGCACAGTTTTTTGGAATGATGCCAGTTCTGTGGTTGGTATTATCATAGCTTTATCTGCGCTTGGCTTTTTGTTTTATAACTGGCACCCAGCTAAAGTTTTTATGGGAGATGTTGGTTCTGTTTCACTGGGATTTGCATTTGCAACGTTGCCATTTTACAGCACAACTTTAAAAATTGAAGAAGGAGTTTTTTCAATCGCAATATTTCTTTGGTTTTTTCTGGCAGATGGAGCGTTCACCTTGATTAGAAGATTGTTAAACAAAGAAAAAATTTGGGAAGCTCACAGAAGCCATTTATATCAAAGATTAAATAAGTCTGGCTGGGCTCATGATAAAATTGTTATTATGGTAATCTTCCTTTCTGTAATACTTTCCTCAGTTCAAATTTATTGCGTAAAGGACGGAATGGCTATAAATTGGTATACTCCAGGTTTTGGAATTTTTCTATTTAGTTTTTATGTTCTTTTTGTTTTTAAGGTTGAATCCACCAAAAAATAATTTTCTGCCCTCTCAAATCAAGAAACGATTTTGAAGTAATATTTTTACGGTTATAATCAATTTTTCACCCCGAACATCTCAAAAGCCATAGGGTAAAGATTTTATGATCTTTGAACTTTTTGTGGACAATTGGCATTATTAGTTGATCCACTATGAAAAAACTAATAATAACATATATATTCAGCTTACTTTACATTTTTGAAGGCTTCTCTCAAACAGCTTTTTTCAATGTAAGTAAAAGTGCTGATTGCAACATTTTGAAGATTAGCATAGATGCTTCATCTTCAAAAGGCAAAGCTCCACTTACCTATTTCTGGGATTTTGGAAATGGAAATACTACTTCAGGTTCTGATAAAGCTGTTGTTGACGCTATATATGTTCAACCAGGTGAGCCTGTTATTAGTTTATATGTGAAAGACGCAAATGGCATTAAAAGCGATGTCTTCAATAAAACAGTTTATATACACTCTGGCCCAAAAATAGATTTTGATGTAAGCGGAACACAAACATGTTTAGGTCAAACTGTTCAGTTTAAAAATAAAACAATTGCTGGTAGTTCTAAAATTACTGGATACATATGGAATATTGGAAACAATATTTCCTTAAATGAAAAAGATCCATCATATACTTTCACAAATACAGGTAATTACGATGTTTCACTGGTTGTAACAGATGAAAATGGTTGTAACGTAAACCTAAAGAAATCAAATCTTGTATCGGTTTCAAATTCATTTAAAACAGAATTTAAAGCTGTAAATACTTCTGCTTGTTCCCTACCCTTTGAAACTGAGTATAAAGACTTAACTGATTATCAATCTCTTTCGGGACATAAATTCTCGTACAATTGGAACTTTGGTGACGGCTCAACTTCTACTGAACAAAACCCTAAAAAAACCTATTCAAATCCTGGTTCAATGGATGTACAATTGACCGTAACTGATTTAAATTCAAAATGTTATTCTACAGAAAAAGTTGATAATTATATAAATCTCGATTTTAGAAAACCTCTTTTAAATATTCAATTTAAATCAAAGAATTGTACTGAATATATCTACAAGTTTAGTCCAAATGTTAAAGATTTGCCAATAGGGACTATAAAGACTTTCGATTATGGTGATGGCACAAATTATAACCTGAATGATACAGAGTCTGAGGTAATGCATTCTTACTTTAGTTCTGGCAAAAAATATATAAAACTCACCTTTAGCAATCCTAAAAATGCGAATTGTTCCCAAAGCAGTGTTGATAGTATAATTGTCCCTGATAATGGACTTGATTTTAAAGCAAGCAATCCAAATGGATGTAAAATCCCATTTTCTACTTCATTTTCCACTTTAAATATTAATGATGCTGAATCTTACACCTGGGATTTTGGCGATGGAACAAGTTCTGCTGAAGCAAATCCATCTAAAACTTTCGTTCAAAATGGAAATTTTACAATCAAGCTGAAAGTTAAAAGTAAATCTGGCTGCACCTATAATTTTGAAAAACCAGAATATATTAAAGTTGGCCCGTTAAAAGCTTCATTTACCTCTGATGCTAAGAGGATCCAAAGCTTGCCAAATGAATTTGAGAAACATCCCATTGCAGATCAGTCTGTTTTATATGGAGGTTGCGTCCCTTTTGAAGTGAATTTTGTTAATACTTCTCCAGCAGGAAGCAACACTACTTCGAGTTGGGATTTTGGTGATGGCACAAAATCATCTTCTTCTAGTGCCAATATCAGTCATACTTATTTAAAACAGGGTATTTACTCTCCAACCTTATCAATAAAGGATGATCAGAATTGTGAGGCAATTTTTACTTGTAAAGATTGTGTAAAAGCCGGTGAGCCACCTGTTGCATCAATAGAACTTTCTGGTCCTGACACAGTTTGTTGTCTTTACGAAAAAAGTTTTGCTGCTAAAATTAAACCTGATCATTTTGATTTTCTTTGGTATAACATAGTATTAAATGACGGGGGACCATCACCTGGAATAACCCAGGCCTATTATAAAAATTCTGCTGGAAATTGGAATTTCGAAGATAACACAGGCACTATTTTACCTTTTGCGCCTGCTGGATTAGGTTTGAATTATCAGCAGTCAACATTTGCGCTACCTTCTGGAAATCAGCCAGACTTCTACTTTTATGCCTATAAAAATGGTTGCGCAACTAAAATAGAAAAACCTAAATACCAAACACATTTGTTGCCTTGGGGAACGTTTAAACCCCTGCCTTGCAATGAAGAAGAAGAATTAAAAGGTGGAGACATTCTTGATTTTAACAAAGTTGGAGGAAATTGGATCTTAGGCAAAGACACCAAAGGAAATCCTATGAAGTTGTCGAAAGCTACAGTAACATTTGAGTTTAACAGTAAAAGTGGTTGTAAAATGGCAAAAGTCAGTAAAACTTTTACTGCTGCTGAATTAGGCTTTGATATTGAAGCTGGTTCTTTTCAGAAAATACAGCAATTAGGATTATTTCCTAAAGTTAAAATACCTGAATGCGCAGGAAAAGGTGATGAATTATTAAGCACAACATATTTATATACACATGATGATGCTACGAAAAGTTACCAAAATGGAAAATGTGAATGCGAAGAACATTGGCCTTATAAAATCGGTGCAAAGAAAAAACCATCCTATACCTTAAATAACAGGAAGGGCTGTGCTCCGCTTGAAGTTGAATTCAGTTCTAAATCTGATACTTCAGAAATAATTTATGTGTTTGAAAATGGATTAACTTTTCAAGGAACTAAGTTCAAAAAGAGTTTCTCAGATGCTGGTGTTTATAGGTTTAAAACTGTCTCAAGCCATTGTTCAGAAGGAAAATGGACAGACTCAATCATTGTTTCCAATCCAAAAGCCAAATTTTCCATAAACCAGTCAGCTTTCTGTTTAAAACCCAATTCTTCAAGTAATGAAAACAAGCAATTGATAGTTACGGACCATTCCGATGGTGGTGCCTACCTCATTAGTAAATGGAATTGGGACTTAGGGAATGGGAAAGTGATTACAAAAAGCGACAGTAGTAAATTAGATATAACTCTAACTGAGAAAGATGTTGCAGCAGATACAAAAAAACCTAGATTTATTAAACTCACAGTTTCAGATTTAAACAACTGTAAATCAACCGATTCTATTCAGGTATTTTTCAGAAAGACAACATCAAAACTGGACATTGTTAAAACCACTGGTTGCTATGATAGTTTAAAAGTTTCCTTAGCAGAATTAAACAAAGGTGGATTCCCTCCATACACCGGAAATTTCTCATTATCAAGGATAAATGGCAACGAACAAATAAAAATGACAGAGGCTGATATCAATACAATTAACCAAAAAGCACTCTTACTTGATACTAATGGGATTTATAAACTAAGTGTAAATATTACAAGTGATGCATTAGGAACATGCATGAGCCAATTTGATACTGTTATCGCAGTAAAATATCAGTCGTTAGCTCCCAACTTCAAAATAAAAGGAAAAACTCAATTCAGTTGTGTTCCATCCCTGGTAGAAGCATTTGATGCATCTGCCAAATTTGCAGGACGGGAAATCAAATCCTGGAATTGGAAGTTTATAAATCAATCAACCAACCAGGAAGTAAATGGTACAGGCGAGAAACCAGTTCCTTTTGCCCTGACTGATTCAGGGTATTACAGCTTAAATCTTACCATCATTGATGAATCTGGTTGCAAAAAATCAATAAATAAGGATTCAGTAATTTTTATAAATGATTTAAGAGGAAAAATTACCGAGATACCAAAGGCACTTTGCCCTGATGAAATGGGCCAGTTTACAGGATTATCAACCAATGCTCAAAATTACTTTTGGGATTTTGGTGATGGTATAGTTGGATCCGGATTAAATGTAAAACACAGTTACAAATCTACAGGAGAGAAAAACATTTCATTCATTGTCACAGACACCTCTAATTGTAAAAGATCTTATACAGGCAAATTACTGGTTAAAAAAGCTCCGGTTTTTGAATTGGGAAATGACACATTAATCTGCGAGAAAGAACAAATAATATATAGCGTCCCAAAAGATTTAGGGTATGTATATAAATGGAATAATGGCAATCTAACCTCTTCCATAACAATAAATTCGGAAGGTTTATACACACTTTTGATTCAGGATACTATTATAAAATGTAATTACAAAGATTCTGTGAAAGTATCTATATCTAAACTTCCAACAGTTTCTATTGACTCTGTACCTCCAGTTTGTAAAGGAGAAGACCTTGTACTATCAGGCCATACAAATGGCCTTGGAAAGAAATTTGAATGGATACGAAATAATCTGGTTGTATTTAAAACTACTTTAAAATATAATATGGTTGTTGAAGACAATCCACTGATCACCTTAAATATCATCAATGCAGATGGTTGTAATATCAAAGACAGCATTCGTTTAAACATTTTACAACGACCAGTAGTGACACTTTCTAATCAAAGTGTTTGCCCTGAAGATTCGATTATACTAAAACCTCAGGTGCAAAACCTCAATCCATTGTTTAAGTGGCACTGGACATTTAACTCCCAAAGAGTGCAGGGAGATACATTTAATTTCAAATCAGCTAAAGTAGGTGGTTTATATGGAGTTACTTATGGAAAAGAAAATTGCCTATCAAATGCCGTAGCATTGTTAAATATTCATCCTCTACCGGATACAAAAACCAATCCCGAAAAAGTAAATTATTGTGAAGAGTTTGGCTCAATTTATTTGGATGGAGGAAAAGCCCACTCCTATTTATGGTTTCATGAAGGAGAAACTCAAAAGGATATTTCTATTTCAAAACCAGGCCTTTATATTCTTAAACTTGGTACAGAACATAACTGCTATAAATTAGATACAGTTGAAGTAGAAAGCCGATGTGCTCCTCAGATTTTTGTTCCAACTGCCTTTACGCCGGAGCTTGCCGGAGAAAACAAAATCCACAAAATATTTGGATACAACATTGGTTCTTTTTCAATAGTAATCTTCAACAGATGGGGTGAAATTATTTATGAATCAAAAGATATAAAACAACCCTGGGATGGATATTATAGAAATGAATTAATGCCATCAGGCGTATATCCCTGGATCATAAAATATACAGGAAACAACCCAGACCACACCGAAATAAAGCAATTAGAAGGTAAAGTAGTTTTAGAAAGATGATAAAATATAAAGCAATCCTTTTGTCGTGGTTTATATTCATGACCATATTCATTCCGCATGTAAATGCACAGGATGTACAGTTTTCACAATATTATAACCTGATTCAATATCAGAATCCTGCCTTTGTAGGAACTTCTATCGGTTGGAGGGCCAACCTGCATTCCAGAATACAATGGCCGGGCTTGGATGCAAAATATATTACATCTGTTGCCGCTGTCGATTACAATTTGTCCAAATACAATAGCGGAATTGGACTGATGATAGTATCTGATGACCAGGGTTCAGCCTTAAAAACCTATAAAGGAATTGCTCAATATGCTTATCAGGCTGAATTATCTTCAAATACTATATTGAGGGCAGGATTAAGTGCTGGTATGGTAAGAAGGCAACTTAACAATGCTAACCTTTATTATCCTGAACAATTTAATGGTTCAGGTTTTGACAATCAAAACAATGCTCCTTCCCTATCCAAAAACTATCTTGATTTAACTGGTGGTCTTCTTTTATATACAAATCAATTTTGGATCGGCCTTTCTGGGGGGCATTTAAATAGACCAAATCAATCATTAACAGGTGGTAAAGAAATAATTCCTGTGAAATTTGATTTGCTTACAGGCTTCAAAATCAACCTAAAAACAAATCAGAATATGAGATATTTATCTCAAACTGATGATGATATTTGGGCACTTTATCCCACAATTTTATATAAATGGCAAGGAAAATCAGACCAGCTTGATATCGGGATGTATTCAATTTACAACATCTTCAAATTAGGTTTTTGGTACAGGGGAATTCCTGTTAAAAATTATGAAAGAACAAGTTCAAACAATGAATCTATTATTGCTTTATTTGGAATAAAACTTCACAATGTTTCAGTAAATTATTCTTATGATTTTGGAGTTTCAAAACTAGCACCTTATTCAAGAGGATCACACGAACTAAATCTTACATTTTTATTTCCAGACATTAAACACAATAAGCAAAAGTACAAAACGCTACCTTGTCCTGATTTCTATGGGTTTTAAACATAAAAAAAGGCATCGCATTAAGCGATGCCTTTTTTGTAAAGAGCATTATAAAGCTATTTTTTAGATTTTCCAGTATTCGTATAATCCGATTTCTTAATCATTTCATCAAAAAACATAATAGACCAAATAATATTTGACTTTTCAGAGTAAGGAATTACGTCGTCCAGAGTTTGACTTAGCGATTTAACAAAGGCTTGTTTGTTTTTAGTTTCTTTATCCAAATGAGCAATGTTTGCTTCAGTCTCTGGTATAGCCATATCATGAAAGGTAGAACCTGGCTCCGGGTGTAACGAAATGAATGGCAATACTTCAATTAAATAAGTTAGCCTTGATTTGTAAACTGCTATTAAATCAAGCTTAGGAAGTTTATTAAGTTCTTCCTTTGTATAAAATTTATCAATCTTTTCGATTTTAACGAAAGAATGAGAAGCAGAATCGGAATGAGTTTTATGGGTCGTTTCACTTATTTGTGAGAAAGAATCGAACGCAATAAAACTTGTAAAGCAATAAACTAAAACTACCGAAATTTTCATAAGCTTCTTCCCCATTTCTTTATTCTAAATTTGATCTTAAAATTATGTAATAATTAACTAAAACAAAATATTATACATTCATCAAGGTCTTGATAACCTATTTTTAATCGTTTTATAATTGATTTATTGATTGTCTTCTCCTTGCGTTTCAGTATTTAATCCTTTCTTTCTTTCTTGTCTTTTCTGTGAATCTTCACTTCCAAATTTCCAGGCAAATGTTATGAATACATTTCGACTCTCTCTTTTTCGTGTAAAATTGTCTTTGAACTGTGGCGTATCCATTTGCATCCTGAACATCCTGGTATTAAATACATCGCTTACGCGTACTGCAATTGAAGCTCGTTTTTGGAAAAGATCCTTTTTTACACTCACATCAAGTGATTGAATAGACAAAATCCGACCTTGAGGAGTGATGTTTGGGGAATCGTAATTATAGGTTATTGAAACATCAGTTCCTTTAAAAAGTTTAAAGTTGCTTAAAACTTTTAAGTTCCAACTTTGTGTTTTCTGACTGCTTAGACCAAAAAAGTTATCAGAAACAAATATCTGCCTGTCGAATAAATTTGCACTGTTGTTCAGTGACCACCATTTAAATATTTGCCAATTATGTATGAGCTCCAGGCCCTTAGTTTCGGATCCTGAAATATTCTGAAAACTAATTATAGAAACTCCCTGTTCACCTAACTGCCGAACCCTTGAAATAATATCTTTTGATTGCCTATAGTATATTACAGAATTAAATGTCATTTTCTTTAATGAAAGAACATGTCCAAATTCATAAGAATTAACATACTCGGGCCTGATATAAGGATTTCCTCTCCTTAAATTGAAACGGTCAGCATAATTAGTAAAAGGGTTGAGGTTCTGAATATCAGGCCTCACAATTCTTCTGGAATACGTTACTTTAAACTCACTAATTGGCTTTAGTTTATATGTCAAATAAGCTGAAGGGAAAATATTAAAATAGTCATATTGAAATTGTTGATTGTTAGTCTTTTGGTTTGAAAAGGTATAAGCCTGTTCAGCCCTCGCTCCTGCTTGGTAGGCAAATTTCCCTTTTCTTCCATTGTAAATACCATAGAGAGAAAACAATCGCTCATCATAATTGAAATGATTACTTTGCTTAGTGTTTTTTACATATTCAAATGAATATGGATTGTAATCCAAAACAGTAAAATCCCTATCTACATTTCTGAAGGAAGCTTTTCCACCAGCATCAAATCTGTTTTGGTTGTTAAATGGTAACGAGTAATCGCTTTGAAAAGCAACTAAATAGTTATTTCCTATTTCTGGCATTTTGCTGGCATAAGCAGTATCACCATCTTTTTGCTGGGCAAGTATAGAAGTAGAAGGGGATTGCCTGATGTCATATTGTATATTTTCTATGCCTTTCGAAAAGTTTGCATCAAAACTGATGTAGCTTCCTTTTTTGGCTAAATTACGAGTATAGTTATTGGCCCATTCGATAGCTGCGGCGTTGGTTCTTCTATTAGTTGTTCTTTCAAAATAAGAAGTTTCGATTAAGTTAGAATCCAATCTTGAATTGGTAAATACTTCATTTACCAATCTGTTGTCACGGTAATTAAAAGTTACAGAACTGGTCAATGTATTATCATTATTGAACAAATAATCTATTCCAGTCTTTAACATATGTACATCTGAAATATTATCATTAGTCTGGTACTGTTTTATGTAATAAAGTGTATCAGGGTATAAATTTTTCCTGTCAGAACTACCTCTGCCAAAGTACTTTCCATGGTTAAACGAGTAATTGGTAAACCAATTCGTTTTCTTTTTTTTATAGTTAAAACTTAAGTTCAGGTTGTATTTATCCCGGTTTCCAATCGTCAAAGCAACATTACCATTATATCCAGCTTTGAGATTTTTTTTTAAGATAACATTTATTATTCCACTCATCCCGTCAGGATCATACCTTGCAGATGGATTGCTTACCACTTCAACCCTATCAATGCTGCTGGCAGGTATTTGCTCTAAAGCGGCACTCCTGCTTGATCCTGAAATTCCGGTTGGTCTTCCGTCAATAAGTACTATGACATTCGTTCCCCTCATACTTGGAGTACCATCCTGGTCTATGGTAATGGATGGTATATTTTGTAGAACATCGGTTGCAGTTCCACCAGTAGTAGTGCCAAGTTTATCAGTATTATATACTTGTTTCTCTATGCTATTCTGAACAAATTCCTTTTCTCCTTCAACTATTACCTCATTAAGTACTTTAGCATATTCTTCTATCAAAATTTCCGGAACTTTAACTTTTTCTTCATTAGGAACTTCCAGAGAAAGATATTTCTTTTTGTAACCAATAAAATCTGCAGCAATAAGGTAAGAGCCGGTTTGTTTGACAGATAAATTATATCTGCCACTGCTGTCTGTAACAGTTCCAGATACAAAACTGGAATCTTTCACATTCAAAATAGAAACCGTGGCATATTCAACCGGAATTGAATTGCCAGAATCTTTTATTTTACCTGATATTTCAATTTTGATGTTTTGGGCTGAAAGGCCTATAGGGAGTAGAAATAAAAAAAAGAATCGCATTACAAGTACTAGATTATAATCTTTGAGATTTAAACATAAACCTTATAATCAATAGTTCAAATAACACGTGTAGGTAATTACTGAGCTTATAATTATATTTGTGAAACCACCTCTTACATGCATAAACGCAAAATCCAGGATATAATTGGGGAAAATTACATATTTGCCTCAGTCCTGCATTATTTCGGTTTAAAGTTTTATGATTACTCTGACAAGACCCTTGAGCAGGTATGTAAATTGAAAGGTTTGTCAGTTGAAAAAATCTCACAAAGTTTTGAAAGGGCAGTAAACGAAGATGCCACCCCAGATTTTGAGCAGCTTAATTATCCTGTAGAATTATTGGTTGAATATTTAAAACATGCTCACCATAAATTTGTAAAGCAAAGACTGCCATATATTGTAGACTTAATACAAGCTTGCAAGTCTCAGGACCCTTATTACGATCAGGTTCTGAAGGACTTAAAATTTGTACTTCCATTGTTTATTGAAGACTTTATCAAGCATATGTATGAAGAAGAAGATGAACTTTTTCACTATATATTATTATTGAACAAGGCCACAAGCGGTGATGTTAAAATGTTCAACCTATTTCAAAGCATGGACAAATACCGTTTGCAGGAGCATGCACTTGAACATCATATACACGAAGATGAGATGGCTGGAATCAGAAGAATTACAGCTAATTATAACCTGATAAACTGTAATGACCTGCATATTAAAGTAGTATACTCTGAATTATTAAGGTTTGAGCAGGAATTAAAAACTCACGCTAAAATAGAAAATGAATTGCTATTTCCTCTTGCCCTTCAGCTGGAAGCAAAAGTAAAAACGATTTTTAAAGAAAGGGTCAATTTAAATTAACGCAATCAAATTTGCCACGTATACTCGCAATAGATTACGGTAACAAGCGATGTGGAATTGCCGTTACTGATCCGCTTCAAATCATTGCCACACCTTTGGATATGGTCAGATCTCATTTATTAATAGACTTTTTGAAAGCCTATTTTTTAAAAGAGAACGTTGAATGTGTAGTACTTGGTTTTCCGACTGATACTCTCAACCGAGATACTGATTCAACAGCAAACGTCAAGGCATTTGCCAAGCATTTTGTAAAAACTTTCCCGGAAATGCGCTTAATCTTCGAAGATGAAAAATTCACTTCAAAAATGGCCTTACAATCCATGATTGCAGCAGGTACAACAAAGGCGTTCAGAAAAGAAAAAGGAAACATTGACAAAGTAAGTGCAACCATCATTTTACAATCTTATCTCGAAAGAAAATCAAATGGATTTGGCTAGGTCGTTGTTACTATTAGGAAGTAATTTAGGAGAAAAAGAACTTAATTTAAGTTCAACTATCCAATATATTGTAGAGGGTAATACCTGCAAAATTCTATCAAGTTCATCTGTTTATGAAACTGAACCCTGGGGAATTCAAAGCAAAAACAATTATCTAAACCAGGCTATTGTGATAGAAACCAGCTTAAACCCATTTAATCTATTAACTTTTCTACAGGAAACCGAAGCAAAATTTGGTCGCACCAGATCTATAAAGTGGGAAGATCGAATTATTGACATTGACATTCTTTTGTATAATGATTTCGTTTTGGATTCTCTTGAACTTAAAATTCCTCATCCAGAATTGCCAAACAGGCGTTTTGCTTTAATTCCAGCAGTGGAGATTGCATCTGAATGGAAACATCCGCTTTATCATCAGGATTTAAAGTCGCTATTAGATGTTTGTCAGGACTTCACAAAAGTTTGGTTAAAGCCTTAGTTATCCTTTTTGAGTAACTGCCTAACCAAGTAAAAAATGCCAATTACCACCGATGTAAATCCAAAAGTTATTGAAAAAACAGGCTTTTGGTTATTATAATGCTCGTCAATCCAAAAGCCCGCATAAGTTCCTCCCACCACAATTACCAATAATTGAAGGCCAATACCAGAATATTTGAGGTAATTATTAGACTGCTTTAGCAAGAGTTGGCTCTTTATCTTCTGAAAGTTTAATTTCTTTCACCATTGCACTCATTTTGGTAGTTCCATTTATTGTACCACCCTGTTCTACGGTTAGCTTTTGAGCAATTATATCTCCAATAACATGACCAGTAGGCTTTATAATAACAAGCTCACTCACTTCCAAAATACCTTTAATTTCTCCAGCGATTTCAACATTTACCGCTAAAATATTACCTTGAATTAATCCTGAATCTCCTATTACAATTTTAGACTTAGCTTTCACATTGCCAATTACTTTCCCTTCAATTCTAATATTTCCTGAGCTTTCTATATCGCCATGAATTACAGTACCTTTACCTATAATTGTACTTACCTGAGTAAGATTTTCGACTTCTTTTTTTGATTCTTTGTTAGCAAACATTGCCATAAGATTGAGATTTTTTAGTACGAAGTTTTAAAAATAAATTAATTCTTTTGGATTAACAGGCCTTCCTTTATACCATAATTCGAAATGCAAATGTGGTTCACTCGTCAATTCTCCCCAGTTTCCGATCAAAGATATAATCTCACCAGCCTGAACCTGGTCACCTATTGATTTGTATAACACAGAATTATGTTTATAAAAAGAAACGAGATTGTTGTTGTGTTGAATGCCAATAACATATCCTGTTTCATCAGTCCATGAAGAAAATATTATAATTCCTTCACTTGTTGCTTTTACCGGTTCATCTTTCTTGGCGACAATATCAATCCCATAATGATTTTTACGGCTGTTATAATTTTCGGTTACAATTCCGTTGACAGGATTTAATAAAACTGGAGAATATATATCAGATATGGCTGAAAAACTTACATTGTCTGTTATCTGATTTTGTTCAAATTCGTTTCTGATAACTGAATCAATACTAGGTAAAACATCAAGATCAACAGGTTTAGTATTTTTATTATCTATCACTGAACCCTTTTCTGCGTGTCTATTAAGAGATCCAATGTCATTAACCTCACCATGTTCAACAATACTTTTAATATCTGAAATAAATTTATCCTTTTCTTTTATTTGTTGTTCTAATGAGTCTACAGATAATGCAAGTCTGATTACTTTTCTTTTAGTATTAAAATAGTCTTCTCTTGGGTTGTACCAGATGCCAATTACTTTTGTGGCAGCCCAAAGTGTAATACCACTAAAGATTATTATAAAAAGTGTTCCTCCCAAAAATGCCTGTGAATAAGAGAACCGGAAGTTTCTTTTAAGGGCATAATTCTCCTCATTTCTTATCGTCAGGCTAACACGGGTGGAAAGCCATTCATATATTGTCTTTTTTTTGGAAGCCAAAATATCACTTGTTAATAGCCAAAATTAAGCTACATTAGTACTCTTATTACTCAAAAGTAGTTAAATCATTTCTATTCCCCTTTAATTTTTAGGCTCATTTGGAAATTTCTCTTCAATATAAATTAGAAAATACCAGAGAAATCTCAGAACGAATATTAGATGATCTTGCCCATGTCAAATTAATACTTTTTCATGGGGAAATAGGATCAGGAAAAACAACTTTAATTAAAGAAATTTGCAAAGGATTGTTAATTGAAGAAGAAATTTCAAGTCCGACGTTTTCTATAGTTAATGAATATCAAAACAAAAGAGGGGAAATTATTTATCACTTTGATTTATATCGCTTGAAGAATATAGAAGAACTGGAAGGAATTGGTTTTATTGAATACTTAAACAGCCAAAACCTTTGTCTTATAGAATGGCCCGAAATTGCCATGGATTATTTCAATGACAGAAAAGTATTAATTGTTAATCTAGTCCATAATAATCCAGATTCAAGAAAAATTACGCTTTCAAATAAAATCCTATGAAGCCAAAAGGTTTTAAAGAATTAGCCCAGGAGTTTGCATTATATCCACAGGAATCACTTCAAAAAGTGAAGGAAGGCCAAAGTTCGTTAACTATCGGATTGCCTAAAGAGATTGAATCTCTTGAAAACCGAATAGCTTTAACACCTGGTGCGGTTGCCATATTGGTAAACAATGGTCATTCAATATTAGTTGAAGCCAATGCTGGGAAACCTTCCAAATATGCTGACAAAGAATATAGCGAAGCAGGTGCAAAAATTTGTTATTCAAGCAAAGAAGTATTGCAATCTGATATTATTCTCAAAGTAGAACCACCTACTCTAAATGAAATAACAGACATGAAAATGGGGGCTACTCTTATTTCAGCCTTACAGATTGCCAAGCAAAACAATGAATATATGGAAGCATTGGCCGAAAAGAAAATTACTGCTATTGCATATGAGTTCATAGAAGACAAGGTTGGTGGTAGACCAGTTATAAGAGCGATGAGTGAGATAGCAGGAAGTACGGTTATGCTTATTGCTTCAGAATACCTGAACAGTGTTAATAATGGAAAAGGAATAATATTGGGTGGAATAACCGGTGTCCCCCCATCAAAAGTAGTGATAATTGGAGCTGGTACTGTTGCGGAATACGCAGCAAGAGCTGCATTTGGATTAGGAGCAGAAGTAAAAATATTTGACAACCATATATATAAATTAAGACGACTTAAAAGGACTTTAAGTTCTTTTATTTATACCTCTACTATTGATACTGAAACACTTTCTGAAGCTTTAAAAGAAGCAGATGTGGTCATTGGAGCTTTAGGAACAGAAGAAAACATTAGTCCTTGTGTGGTTACAGAACAAATGGTAATGAAAATGCCACAGAATTCGATTATTATAGATGTAAGCATCGATCAGGGCGGTTGCTTTGAAACATCCCAAATAACTAATCATAAGAACCCAATATATAAAAAGCATGATGTTCTGCATTATTGCGTTCCAAATATACCATCTCGTGTAGCAAGGACGGCAACAACTGCCTTAAGCAATATCTTCACGCCTATTTTGTTACAGATTGGAAAATACGGTGGTGTAGAAGACCTGATGTTTACCAAAGAATGGTTTGAAAAAGGTGTTTATGCCTATAAAGGTTGCGTAACTAAACAGGCGCTTGCAAGAAGATTTAACATGAAATTTACTGATCTGGGTTTGATCAAACCTTCGAGACAATAAATTATCTATTTAGGAGGCTGATCCAAAGGGTATAATCTTCTTAGAGGATTAATTAAAAACTTTTTTTGTTGTGTAAAACTTTCAGGATGTACTTGCTCAAAGTATACTGAAAGTTCATTATACAATGCAGGATCAATTGTACTAAATTTTTCCAGAGATATCTTTTTTTTAATACAGAATTCAGCGAATGTCATTTACAATATTAAATAATCCATTTCAAAATTTACTTCAAAAACAAAAAGTCCCGACATTATCGGGACTGTTTGAAACAATTAACACTTTAACTTATCACCGGGTATCAGTAATAATTTTAATATTTATAGATAAAAGCTAGACCTATAGTCGATTGACCAGAAGTTTGAGCTACACCTTTCGGTACTGCATTTCCATTTCCATCCTTTCCACGGGCTTCGTATAAACCACCACCTGTAGTGTATTTTTTTCCGTCAGTATCTTTGGCGTTTGGATCTAACCCAGCTGCTGCATAACCAAGAACTCCTTCATCAAACCTAAACTCAGGTTTGATGATCAAGTGACCATCAGCTAAAGTAATAGGCATAGTAATAGTAAGGGCATTATTTACGCCTCCTAAATAACGAAGTCCATTTCTGTCATCGAAGTGCTCATAACGTAATCCAATTCCAAACATATCGTTGAGTTTGTAGTTAGCATACAAGGCGATCCCCCCCCAGGTTTGAAATCTTGAAGAGTCCCCAAAAATTGAGCTACCCCAGGCTTTATTTCCATAGGAAATATTATTTTTCCCATTTCCATCAGGATCCACACCCATTACTGAAGTAGAATCTGTATTAGCACCAATAGTTCCTGAAGCACTTCCACCATTTTTATTAAATTCCTCAGTTTTAGTATCAATTTGCCAAGCATACCATCCCAAAGCAGCGTTTATTCCAAAATAAAGCTTATCTGTTATTTGGTAACCCGCAGTAAGGTCTAACATTTGACGGATATAACCTCTTCCTCCTCCATTTGGATAAGCAGCATTTGAAACTTTTGTGCCTGGTAAATTATTGTAAACTTTGAATCCATCGTCATGATAACCTCCTATGTAGTTAACATAAATATTCATTCCTTCTACCGGACTTACGAATAGTTGTCCAATGACAGATTTTTGAGTTTTCCAATCAGTCATTGCATCCCAGTTATTTACAACACCACCCATCAAACCAAATTTAGGACTAAACATGTATTGTGTTTTTGCTCCAACATGGTAAAAGGGACCGTTATTGAATAAATTGGAAAGGGAATAGTGGTAATTGACCGGTGCATCAATAACTTCATACCCAATATGGGTACCAAACTGACCAATTGTGAAATTCCATTTATCAGTAAATTTGTATGTAAAATATGCTTGTTTGATAGCAGCACCTGTTCCGTACAAAGCTTGCTGATTTCCATTAGACGGAGCAAATCCAGTAACATATCCACCTGCGGCAGTCCCGTTAAACCTTTGATTTCCAAAGTTTCCTAATTCAGCATTTGGCCCAAATGTAAGGTCAATTACCATATCAGATTTAGCATTTGAATAAGCAAACTTTGTCTGAACAAGACCTAATGCGAATTGATCAGTCAAACGGTCAAAAGCTCTTGCATATCCAGTTCCATTTGCAGTTCCATAGTTTGCACCGTAACCCATAGAATTTCCAGACTGTGGGTGATTGAAATTGGTAATGTAATAGGAATCCAGATATCCGCTGATGGTCAATTTTCCTGCATCAGCAGCTGGAGCAGCTGCGGCAGTGGAGTCTTGGGCGTAAACACTAGAAAATGGGGATGCCATTGCTGCTAGTGCAAATAGGTAAAGTGTTTTTCTCATGGTTATTTAGGCTTAGGTTGAATTTAAATTAAGGTTTAGGTAGACTTTAAGTTTTGCTTATTGTAACTAATAATTTCCGGCTGATGTCATAGGCTGAATAAAGTTGTGATTTAAGTTCTTATTAAGGTTTAGATAAAATTTAAGAAAGACAATTATCAAGATTAACAGCAATCTTTTGTTATCACTTTTTTAATACATTCAAAAGTAAAACAAATTTTTATAATTACAAATAGAGGTTCGAAAATATAAGACTATTTTTGAAAAAACATTAAATAACTCCAAGTCTACCTCTTAAAAACATCTATTTTTAAATAAAATCATACATTTTAAGTTTTATAGGCTAAAATTGAATACTTATCTAATTTAGAAATGCCACTATTTTAAATTCAAATCTGTAGTATTTTTATAACAAAAGTAATATCCACCTCATATTTGAATTGTTTATCTTAATTTTATTGATTGTTAATCCTATCTATGCAGTTTCCACGTTTAAAGATCAAAAAAGGTAAAGAAAAATCGCTATACAGGTTTCATCCCTGGATATTTAGTGGCGCTGTGGATTCAATAGAGGAATTAAACAATGATTGTATCGCTGAAGTAACTGATTTTCAAGGAAGTATTATCGGTTATGGATTTGTAGAATTAAAAAGTCAGATTATTTGCAGGGTATTTGAGTTTTGTAAAGACCCTTTTGAAATTGATGGAGAATATTGGAGAAATAAGCTTTTGGCCTCGCATAAGTTTAAACTCTCATTACTTAACCTCGAGGAAACGAATTGTTTCAGGTTGGTACATGCAGAAGGTGACTATTTCCCAGGACTCATTGTAGATATATATGATAAGGTTGCCGTAATTCAATTCCGGACAAATGGAGTTTGGAAACTTCAGGGCATAATTGTTCAAATATTAAATTCACTGGGTTATAAATATGTATTCAGCAAAAGCCCAGCCTATTCCGATTGGCAACAAGGATGGTTAGGGGAACCCGGGCCAGACCATGTTGTAGTAAAAGAAAACAATATTCTATTCTCAATAGATATTTTGAAAGGCCAAAAAACAGGTTTCTTCCTTGACCAAAGGGAAAACAGGAAACTTCTTGCAGAGTATTCAAAAGGAAAAAAAGTTCTTAATTGTTTTTCGTATACAGGAGGATTTTCTATGTATGCTATCAAAGGTGAGGCAGTTAGTGTTGATTCTGTTGATATTTCAAAAGATGCGACTGAAAATGCCAGAAAAAATGCAGAATTAAATGATTACAGTAAAAATCATAACCCAATTGCTGCAGATTGCTTTGAGTATTTACGAAAAGCTGATAAAGATTATGATGTTATTATTTTAGATCCTCCTGCTTTTTGTAAAGATATCAGGAGCGTTCCTCAGGCCTCCAGGGGATACAAAGACATAAATCTATCAGCTATGAAAATAATAAAATCTGGGAGTTTATTATTCACTTTTTCATGCTCTCAGCATATCAGTAAAGATTTATTTCAAAAAATAGTTTTTGGTGCTGCCAATGATTCCGGTCGTAAAGTAAGAATTATACACCAATTAGGTCAAGGCCCCGACCATCCAATCAACATTTACCATCCAGAGGGTGATTATTTGAAGGGGTTGGTTTTGGAAGTTAGTTGACAGTTATTGGTGTACGGTTGACAGTAAACAGTTGAAGAGTAAACCGTTAGCTGGAAAAGTTGAACTGTGATATAGGGAAATTAGTGGTCAAATGACAAATTACAGCAGCGATCTCAAATATTGTGAAATCCCACTGTCAACTGTCAACTGTTCACTGTCAACCAATCACAGTCAACCGTATACTGAAAACCTATCTAGGCTACAGAAATCAAATTTTTACGCTTCAAAAGAGCTTCAAAGAATTTAATATCGCTTTCAGAATTAAACATACTGAAAGGAAAATGTAAGAACTGAGCTTTGTTAACTATCAGCAAAAAGGCGTTTGCTTGCTTTTCAGCTTTTTGAATTGTGTCCCAATTCATTTGCATTCCTTGTTTTGTGTTTAGTTTTATTACAATAAAACGTGAATCTATTTCATAAGCAAGTTTTTCAAACATTACCTTGTTTTGTTCCATTTGGGTAACTCCAACAAATTGAATAGCCCAAAATGCTACAAATAATAAAGCTGCAATTATTCCAAACCCTATATACCAGCCACCATATGGTACAAAAAAGCCCAGGATTATAAATGCCAAAGGACCAAAGCCATACCACCAGGTTTTTTTCAGAACCATCAATAAGGCCATTTTTATATATTCATTCTTCTTTAACTGGTACTTTTTTGTCTTAATTGTCATTACAGAATCCTATTTATTTATTTAATCGCTTTTAAACTTAAGTCTAAACTTCTTATTGAATGTGTAAGTTTACCAATGGAGATGTAATCTACACCTGTTTCTGCCAATTGAACTATTGTTTCTTCAGATACTCCACCAGAAATTTCAGTTTCAAACTGACCATTAATTATTTCCAGTCCTTTACAAATTTCCTGAACGGCCATATTATCAAACATTATTCTTTTAACTCCGCCAAATTCAACTACTTGAGATAATTCCTGAATGTTTCTGACTTCAATTTCAATGTCAAGCTTTAAACCAGTTCTCTCCAGATAATTTTTCGTATTTGTTAAGGCATTAAATATTCCTCCAGCAACATCTACATGATTGTCTTTTAGAAGAATCATATCAAATAATCCAAACCTATGATTAACACCACCTCCTATTTGAACAGCCCATTTTTCAAAAATTCTGAAGTTGGGTGTAGTTTTCCTGGTATCGAGTAATCGTACATTTGTATGTGCCACTTTCTGAACTAAGAAATTGGTATAAGTTGCTATACCACTCATTCTTTGCATAATATTGAGCAGCAATCTTTCTGCAGCAAGAATTGATCTTGAGTTCCCCTCTACTGTAAAGGCAATGTCCCCATATTTAACATTGGAGCCATCTGATATTAGTTCATTAAAAATTAAGTTACTATCAACTGCTTCGCATACCCATTTGGCTGATTCAACACCAGCAAGAATCCCTTCATCTTTCACTATTAGTTTGGAGGAATTAATTTTGTCGGCAGGAATACTTGCCAATGAGGTATGATCTCCATCACCAATATCCTCTAATAAAGCCAATTTGATCAGGCTTAATACGCTTTCTTTGTTCAAATAATTATACACGGACAGCAAAGGTATAAAAACTCCAAAAGTTTTTCCGAATATTGACAGATTCCACAAAAATAATGGCTGTTAATATTTTATATATAAGTTATGATGGGCTTACAGATGCCTTGGGTCAATCGCAAATCCTGGCATATCAGAAGCAAATTAGTTCTGAATTATTCAAGGTAACTATTATTTCTTTTGAAAAATTATCAGTTTATAAAAAGGATAAGGATTCAGTTTTTAACCAATGTAATCTGGCTGGAATTGTGTGGATTCCACTCATTTATACCAAAAAGCCTCCTATTTTATCAACCATTAAAGATTTATATAACGGATGGATAACAATAAAAAATATTTTAACAACTAATTCGTTCGATATTATCCATTGCAGAGGATATATACCAGCGTTATTAGGTCAAAGAGCAAGTATAAAATTTAAAGTCCCTTTTATATTCGACATGAGAGGATGGTGGCCAGATGAGAAATTAGAAAGTGGCTCATGGTCGTCTTTATTATTCAGACCAGTTTATCACTATTTTAAAAAGAAAGAGGATTCATTTTTTAAGGATTCTATAGTAACAGTATCATTAACTGATTCTGGCAAAAAAGAAATTAACAAACTTGGATATAAAAATGTTAAGCAAATACCTACATGCACAGATTTGACTCTATTCAGAAGAAATGATGATAAAACTATATTAGATAATAAAATGAGTATTGGATTTCCATCAGATTCCAAAGTTTTAATATACAGCGGTGCTTTAGGAGGGAACTATCCAATTGAGGAAATATTTTTATTTCTTAATGCCTTTTTGAGGAAGTCAATTAATCATTATTGCCTTATATTATCAAAGGAAACTCTACCAGAAAATTTACAACTTCCTGAGAAGACGGTTATAAAGTCAGTAAACTACACTGAAGTAAATAAGTATCTGTCTATTGGAGATTATGGGCTTATATATTATAAAAAAGCATTTTCAAATATTGGCAGGTGTCCTACAAAACTCGGGGAATATTGGGCATGTGGATTGCAAGTATTATGTCCTTCAAAAATAGGAGATCTTGATAATTTGTTTACAAAATATCCTAACGCAGGATTTAGTATTCGAAATTGGAACGAAGCGGAAATAAATGACGTATTAGAAATAGCAATAAATTCTAATAAAAATTCAGACGAATTAAAACATGCTGCTTTTGACTATTTTGATTTAAAGAAAGGAGTAGAATTTTATAAAAATCTTTACATGGGAATTTCAAAGGTCAATAAAAAAAAATCACAAGAATATTAAGATGAATATTTTTTTACTAGGATTAACCGGTGCGGGTAAAAGCACAATAGGAAAATTATTAGCTAATAAATTATCCTATCCATTTGTTGATCTGGATGATGTAATCAAATTTGAAACGCGTAAAAGCATTGAAGATATATTTGAAACTGAAGGTGAAGCAAAATTCAGAAAAATTGAAAGTGATTATTTGCGGAAGGTTGCCACATCAGATAGACGTGTAATTGCTACTGGTGGCGGTACACCTTGCTACCACGATGGGATGGCTTTCATCAAAAAATCTGGATTGAGTCTATTTCTATACACTCCTATTGAATTGGTAACTGACAGACTTTTTGGTTCAGGTACTTCCCAAAGACCAATGCTAAAGGGCAAAACAAAAGATGGATTGCAGGAATTCCTCCAAAACAAGTTTAATGAACGTTTACCTGTTTACGCCCAGGCTGATTTTTCTATAGATACAAATCTAGGTGAAACTCCCGAGAAGGTTGCCGCTATGTTATTTGTTTTGGTAAAGTTGATAGAGCAGGAGAAAAACATGCACCCACAACACAAAGCAAATCAGCAGTAACTAAAAGAAAATACCACCACCAATTGTAATATTATTTAAAACATTGGTGGTGGATATTTGTAAATCATCTTTTGGATCAGGATTTATATATGGGCTGTAGTTACTTTTAAAATACGTTATACCCAGAGCTGCATCCAAGAAGAATTCATTGGTCCTTACTCCAAGCCCGGTTGTAAATGTTTGCATACCGCCAGTGCGTATCCTTCTGTCATAATCTGGGATTTGATTAATATAAGGAGATGCGTATAGAGCATATCCAAATCTAAATCTCATGATACTAGCCCTGAATTCCGCACCAAAACGAAGATTTACTACACTTTGGTAAGTAGTTTTTATCTGTTGGTTTGATAAAATATATTGAGTCTTGTCTTTACCACCTATAAAAGAACTTGAGTAATCCAAGTATTCAATATCTCCTGTTAAAAATCCAACCTTACCTAAAAACACTGCCAAGCCTCCGTTCAATGTTAATGGAGATGAAAGGGTATATTTGTTTAAAGAAGTATTTGAAGATTTTTGGCCGCTGGTTGGTTGGCCATCTAAAGTAATATTAGCATATTTTGCTGTCATTGATGCATTGTAAGTCTCATTTATACCCATATATGTAGGGCTTTTTATAGATGCTCCTACCCTAACCACATCACTGAAAACATAATTAACTCCAATACCAATATTCACCCCGGTTCCCCTTACTTTCAGGGTTTCATTAAGCGTAATGTCCGTAGTTATGTTACTTACATTCAAGTTATTAAACGCTGTTTCATGATAAGAATTTATCCGATCATAACGCATTTTAACTAAAGCCAGGTTAGCTCCGAAATAGAATTTATTATTGTAATTACCACCATATGCAGCTGTCCACTCATTAATTCCACCTTTTTCTTCAATTGTCTCCTGTTTTCCATACTGAGTTTCTCCATAAATTTCAGCCGGAGGTAATAGGCTATAATATTTGGAAGTGCTATAAATCGGTTTTTGATTATTGTCATACCCATTTACAATTGGTGAAAATAAATATGACCCATAGGCAATATCAAGCAAACCATGTGGATTGTTTTTATCATATGTACTTCCATTAAAGCCTTCAGTATTTGCTCTTCTGGTAATATAATCGGCTAAAGAATTATTAGTAGTTCCGCGATATGTAGTAGAATTTTGAAAATTTGTAGTTCTTGTTAAACCAAAGGCAAAAGTTCCGCCTCTCCATTTCGATTCTACAATATCATCTTTTAAGCCACAAAAGGCTACACCAAGATTATTGACATTAAAAACTACCTTTCTGTCAGGAATTGAATATCCGGATGCTGTACTATTTGTATTCATTATTGACAAATTTGGAGCAAACGAAAATTCCGATTTTCTGTAAAAACCCAAACCAGCAGGATTCGAAGAAAGTGAACCTAGATCTGCCCCTAAAGCTGTTTGAGCCCCAGCAAAACCCAATGTTCTCGCACTTCCATGTACTTGGGACTGAGAAAACCTAAATGAATTCAAATAATATGGATCACCCTGACTGTAACAAATGAAATAAGATCCAATAAGACTTACCAATAAAACTGATCTAAGCATTTTTAAAGTGATTAAAATTTATCTTCCTCCAGGAACACTACCGCCACCACCTCCACTAGAATTACCTCCACCACCGGAGTTGCCTCCGCCACCAGAACCACCACCACCACTCATTCTGTTACTTCCACCTGAATTTCCTCCACCAAAATCACCTCCGCCACGTTGACCACCGCCATTACCTCCCTGGTTATTATTCCATGAATTAGATGGCCTCGAGAAGACGTCATTTGATCTATCCCTGCTTGGAACTGAAAAATTTCTATCAGCAGCAGGAGTGTCCTGATTTCTTTGATTTTGGTCAGATTGATAAGTGTTGTTTGACTGATTAGAAGGTTGAGGATTTGAGTATCCATCCCGTGAAGGGACAGAGTGACCATATTGTTCACCCCCACCTCTGCTGTTACTATTTGGATTTGTCGGATAAGATCCTCCACCTCTTGAACCTCCAATGTTTGAATTGTCTATGCTTGCTGGTCTTGAACCATTGTTAAAATTTGAGTTGTGGTCAGAATAATTATTATTTCTTCCAGAGGGTGAAGATCTGTCATTTAAAGGTCCATAATTAACTGTTGATCCGGCACCATTGTTGTTGGAATAAGAATTTACTGGTACATAAACAGCTGGTCTCCAACCATAATAAGGGTTACCCCAGGCACCCCATGAATATGGATTATATCCATAACCTCCGTATCCTCCAAAACCAGAACCCCAGCCAGAATAACTGTTATAGCCTACGAACCAACCTGGTGAATAATAATTTCCGAAAGAATATGGATTATAAAATCCGTTTCCAAAACCATAATTGTTGAAACCATAGCCTCCACCAAAACCACCATATCCGCTGTAGCCATAGTTATTCCATCCATTATAGGACGAATTGTTCCAGCCGTAACCTGTATTCCATCCAGAATTATAACCAAATCCTACACTTGTGTTCCAACCACCATAATTATTAAAACCAATAGAAGGTGCGATTGAGTATTGGGAACCGTATGCTTTTCTTCGAAGATTTCTTTTGTTGCTCCTGTACCATCGAACATCTTCTGTTTGATTGTCAGTAACATTATAGGTTTTGTTATTCGACTGCGTTGTTACTGAACCAGAGTTTGTTGAATTTGAAATCTTCTCATTTTTTTCTGCCTCTATATATTTATTAGTATAGCCAGGTTCGTTAAACCTATTAATTTCCTGATTAGAAGTATTAGTATTGGATTGAGGATTAGCCTGTCCTGCCTGTGGATAAGAATAATATGTTTTTTCACCAGCAGATTTTTCCTTAGCCTTTTCTTTGCGTTTGGCTATATCTCTTGAGTTAATATATAAATCGTCTGTCTCGTCCTGTGCTTGAAGTGGCGAAACCAATATGGCTAATGAAAAGCCTAGAATTGCGGAAATTGCAGCTATTGATTTCATTTTAATTGGGTTTATAAATCTAAAACGAAATATAAAAGGTTTCAGTTTGTAAAGGAGTAAAAATATTATACCAAACCGGCTTATTGATTTAAAATTAATTGTGTTTTAATAATCCTCCCAATTGAATAAAGTTAATTTATCACTTAATTAGAAATATTGAATCCTATATTTAAATCCATCTAAAGTATAAGTTCAAAATAAATTTTCAAATAACCTTCAGTTAAAAATCGTTTATTTTGAAATCAGCTAAAACAAAAAACCCCAGCCATGAGCCAGGGTCTTTCATAAAATCTACCTAAACCTTAATCTATTAACTTAAACCTAACCGATTTAACGATGTGGATTGTTAAAAGGTTTGCAAAAATCTTATATTTTTTTTGATTTTGCACTAATAAAGGGAATAATAATTTCTTCAAGGGATACCCCACCATGCTGAAAGGTATCTTTATAGAAATTAACGAAATAGTTATAGTTGTTTGGGTAAGCAAAGAAGTGGTCTTCGTAAGCAAAAACAAATGCTGTAGAAACATTTTTCTTAGGTAAAAAGAATTTTTCTGGTTTTCTGGTCATAAACACTTCTTTCTCTTCTACAGCTAGATTCCTTCCTTGTTTGTATCGTAAATTGCTATTTGTGTCCCTTTCGCCTACAATTTTAACCGGCCTTTTAACTCTTATTGTGCCGTGGTCGGTGGTAATAACTACCTTCACTTTTTTCTCAGCCAACCATTTTAAACTTTCATAAAAAGCTGAATGTACAAACCAGGAGGTAGTAATACTTCTATAGGCAGATTCGTCTGAAGCTAATTCTTTTATGACAGCTGCATCGGTTCTTGCATGTGATAACATATCTACAAAGTTAAAAACCACAGCATTAAGCTGGTTTTTCATCAAGTTTGGAAGTTGCTCAACAAAGTTTTTTCCAGCCTGCTGGTTCAGAATTTTTGTATAAGAGCTTTTGATATCCTGCTTGTTCCTTTTTAACTGTGCTTCAAGGAGCTCGCCTTCATGGTTATTCTTTCCATCTTCCTCATCGTCTCCAACCCAATATTGAGGATATTGTTTTTCGATTTCTGCAGGCAATAAGCCTGAGAAAATAGCATTTCTAGCATAAGCTGTAGTTGTCGGCAGAATAGAAAAATAGGTTGTATTCTCTTCCTGGTTAAAAAGCTCCATTACATATGGTTCAATCGTTTTCCATTGGTCCAGGCGTAGATTGTCAATTAAAAAAAAGAATACAGGAATTTGTGGTTCCAATAACGGCAACACTTTTTTCTTAATTAATTGATGTGACATCAATGGCTTATCAGATTTTGGATCATTTAGCCAGTCCTCATAATTTTCTTTGATAAATCTGGTAAAGTATGAATTGGCTTCAGTTTTTTGGTTGTCGAAAACCTCAATCATTCCCTTTGACTCCGATTTATCAATTTCAAGTTCCCAGAAAACCAGTTTTTGGTAAATGTCTGCCCATTCAGCGTGGTTTAAGTTATCGCTATAAGCCAGGCTAAGGTTTCTGAAATCCTGCTGATAGCTTAATGTTGTTTTCTCAGAAACGAGTCTTTTATTATCCAGTATTTTTTTAAGGGACGAAAGAACCTGGTTAGGATTAATAGGTTTAATAAGGTAATCGGCAATTTTAGATCCAATCGCCTCTTCCATTATATGCTCTTCCTCACTTTTTGTGATCATCACAACAGGAAGGTTGGGCCATTGAGTTTTTATTGCACTTAAAGCTTCCAGGCCTGACATACCAGGCATGTTTTCATCCAGAAAGACAACATCAAAAAAATTGGTTTTGCATTTTTCTATTGCATCGTGGCCACTTAAAACAGGAATAACCTCGTAACCTTTACTTTCGAGAAATAGAATATGGGGTTTCAATAAATCAATTTCGTCGTCAGCCCAAAGAATAGAGTATTTCATAAAGAAGTAGATACGTTAAAAGAGAAAAGATTAAAGGTCAAATATATTTACAAACTTTTGGCAAAACATTCATGCCTTGCTACATTTTCGTATTTTTGTCAATTCAATATATAGAACGATGAAATTTGGTGTGATAGTATTTCCAGGTTCAAATTGCGATGAAGACATGGTGCATGCATTGGAGCATAGTACAGGTTCTGAAGTGGTTAAACTCTGGCATAAAGAAGCAGACTTGAAAAGCTGCGATTTTATCATTGTACCCGGTGGCTTCTCTTATGGGGATTATTTAAGAACAGGTGCTATAGCAAGATTTTCTCCGGTAATGGACAAAGTGGTAGACCATGCAGAAAAAGGCGGGTATGTTTTTGGAGTTTGCAATGGTTTTCAGATTCTGACTGAAGCAGGATTATTACCAGGAGTGTTGTTGAGAAATGACAATATGAAATTCACTTGTAAAAATGTTTACTTAAAACCGGAGTCCAAGTCATCTATTATAACCTCCAAACTTGACAGAAGTAAGGCCTACATGATACCTATAGCACATGGCGAAGGGAAATATTATGCCAATGAAGATACCATAAAGGAGTTAGAGAAAAACGATAATATTTTATTCAGATATTGTAATGAATATGGAATTGTTGATTCAGCTTCAAATCCAAATGGTTCATGCAATAATATTGCAGGTGTTAGCAACAATAGAAAAAACGTGTTTGGCATGATGCCACATCCAGAAAGAGCTGCAAACGCAATATTGGGTAATGAAGACGGAAAAGCAATATTTCAATCCTTGCTAGCAGAAGTTCTTGCCTGATGAATGGTGAAGCATACTTAGGCATTCTTACATTTTTAGGAACAGGTGGACTGTTTTTATTCCTTACATTTTCAATTTCGAAAGCGTTAAGGCCTGATCAGCCTGATCCAGAAAAACTAAGTATTTATGAATGTGGTGAAGAGGCCGTCGGAAACGGACAAATTTCTTTTAACTCAAGATTTTTTGTAATTGCTTTAATATTTGTCCTTTTTGAAATCGAATTAATATTTCTTTTTCCATGGGCGGTTGTGTTTTCAGATTCAAAAATGATAGTTGAAAATGGAAATGTCTGGACAGGATTAGCATTAGTGGAAATGCTGGCATTTGTGTTTATTCTTTTTATAGGGCTAATTTATGCCTGGGCAAAGGGACATTTAGACTGGATAAAACCTCTCACTATTCCTACTAAAATAGACAATACGATACCAGAAGAACTTTACAAAGACTTCAACATAAAGTATTCAGAATCAATTAATAAAGAGAATAATATTTTAGTATAGATAAAAGATTAGTAAATTTTTCTGGCATTATTTTTTAGAACTCTGTTTGTTTCATTTTATCAGAACAATTGCCCTGATTTACCGTAAAAACTCTAAATATTTTAAGCATACAAATTTTCAATCTGTAACATGGATTTAGCTACCTCTTCAAAAATTGACAAGGCAACTCAAGAAAGAATAAATACCTGGCTTAGTGGGAATTACGACGAACAAACTAAAAGTGAGATCAGGCTTATGATTGCCGAAAACAGGGATGATGACCTTGTTGATTCATTTTACAAACAACTGGAATTTGGAACTGGTGGACTTAGAGGTGTAATGGGTGTTGGTTCAAACAAAATGAACAAATACACCATAGGGGCAGCCACACAAGGGCTTGCTAATTACCTGAAAAAGAATTTTGTAGAAGATTCTATAAAAGTGGCCATTGCATTTGATTCACGAAACAATTCAGATGTATTTGCACAGATTACAGCCGATGTTTTTTCTGCGAACGGAATCCATGTATATCTCTTTAAATCACTGAGGCCTACACCTTTGTTGTCATTTACTATCAGGCATTTAAATTGTCAGAGCGGTGTTGTTGTCACGGCTTCCCATAATCCAAAAGAATACAATGGCTATAAAGCTTATTGGAATGATGGCGGACAAATGATTGCCCCTCATGATACCAACGTAATCAATGAGGTAATGGCTATTAAAGATATTAGCCATGTCAAATTTGATCGTAACAACTCACTTATCACTATTTTAGATACTGAAATTGACAATGTTTATATTGAAAAAGTAAAAGCATTGTCAGTAAATCCTGATGCTATTCAAAGGCAAAAGGATATGAAAATTGTGTACACTCCTATTCATGGAACTGGTATAACGCTGGTTCCTGAATTGCTAAAGCGATTCGGTTTTGACAACGTAACTGTTGTAAAAGAACAAAGTGAACCAAACGGAAATTTTCCTACAGTAGTTTATCCAAACCCGGAAGAAGGAGATGCATTGTCTTTAGCCATACAAAAAGCAAAAGAAATCAATGCAGATCTTGTAATGGCCACAGATCCGGATGCTGACAGGGTTGGAATCGCCGTTAAGGACAATAAAGGCGAGTGGATCTTGCTTAACGGAAACCAAACTGCTAGTCTTTTACTTTATTATTTAATTAATGCCTGGAAAGATGCAGGCAAAATAAATGGCAAACAATTTATTTGTAAAACCATTGTTACTTCTTATATCCTTGATGCTATCGCAGAGGACAACGGCGTGAAATGCTACAATGTATTAACCGGTTTTAAGTTTATAGCTGACCTTATTAAGGAATTAGAAGGCAAAGAAACTTTCATAGCAGGAGGTGAAGAGAGTTACGGTTACCTGGTTGGTGATTTTGTAAGGGATAAAGATGCTGTATCTTCTTGCGCATTTATTGCAGAAATGTCGGCTTTTTATAAAGATAAAGGACAATCACTTTACGATACACTTCTGGAAATATATACCAAGCATGGTTTGTATAGAGAACGATTGATTTCAATCACGAAAAAAGGAAAATCAGGTGCTGAAGAAATTAAAGAAATGATGCATAACCTGAGATCTAAACCAGCATCACACTTAGGAGGTTCCAGCCTTGTAAGTTTGATGGATTATGATAATCAGGAAGCAACAGATATTGCTACTGGCAATAAATCGGCTATTAAACTTCCTAAATCTGATGTGCTCCAATTTATTACTGAAGACGGAAGCCAAATTTCTGCCAGGCCATCAGGTACTGAACCAAAGATCAAATTCTATTTTAGTGTAAAAGAACCACTTTCATCAAAAAATGACTATGAAGGTGTATTGAAGAAGTGCGATGCTAAAATTGATCAGATTATCAAAGATCTGAACTTATAAAATTTTATAGCCCCTCCCTAAAATGAGGGGCTATTTATTAAAGCAGGTAATTCAGGCTTATCCCTTTTTAAGAATACAAAACCATTTTTTTTATATAATTCCTTAAGGTTCGCCTTGTTTTCATAATCTTCGGGTCTATCAATTTTACTTACAAAATAAGCCGGTTTATCAATTGCCCCATTAAGGAGCCATTCATTGTCAAAACTGTTTAAATTATCAGGTTTTTGTTTTTGGGTATAAAAAATGTGTGCATAACTTTTAAACCCCAGTACTTGAACATAACAGTCCTCACCTACTTTACTCTTGTAAAAATCTATCGCTGCTCCCTGAGAATATCTTTCAATTTTTGGAGCAATTAGGGCAGCGGCAAAAAAAATGGTCAATCCAGTTCCTGAGAAAAGTGCAATGGCAGCCTGAACGGATTTACCTTCTTTAAACCATTTCAGACTAAAAAATACTAAAGTGGCAAGAAACACTCCGATTAAGCATTCAAATCCGGTCCAATTTACATTTGCTTCCATATTTCCCTGGGCAAATCTGTCCTTTACATAAGGAATTAATTGTTTGATATTGATTGCCAAGAAAGGAAAGGCAATAAAAAGAAAAGCAATAAAGTAGCCAATGGTTCCAACAACTAAACTCAAATACATTTTCCATTTTAATCTGTTTTCTAACAGATTATGAATAAAATATGCTCCCATAAAGGTTACAGGAAACCAGGCCATGGAAGAATAATGGATGATTTTAGTATGTACAATGGAAAATAGAATCAAAACTACCCAAAATAAGATCAGCATCCAGATTTTGAAATCTTTTTCGAATTTTCCTGTGACCTCATTTTTAAAAAAGGATGGTATTGCCAAAACTGAAGAAGGAAAACAACCTATCAAAATAACTACAAAATGATAACCTAAGAAACCTTCCTGGCCAGCATCGTGTGTAGAAAACAATCGAATCTGATAAACCACGAATTCAGTAATAAACCAGGGCCCATTTCTTATAGTTTCAATGCCATACCAAAATAAGGTGACAATAAAAGCAGAAATTAGAAATACAATTACATGAGTAATAGAAAAATAGAATTTGAAACGATTATAAACAAAATATGCACCAGCGGTTAAGGCAAAAATTAAAAATGCTACCGGTCCTTTTGTCAAAATTGCCAAACCCATAAACACTCCTGAAATTAACGCATAAAGTAATTTGCTTTTGTTCAGTTGGATATCATAAGCATTTCGCTTCCAATGATATAGAATGAAAAAATAAAGGCTTAAAAAGATAAACAAATTAAACCACGGGTCTATAATTCCAGATTTGAAATACATGTTAGGAAATAAGGAGCCTGCAAATGCAAGCACCCATAGCATGCCAAACCTTTCTCCAAACAATTTTTTACCTATTGCAAAAACGGTTAAGAGCGTTACCATACCGCATATAGCATTAGGAAACCTTGCTGCAAATTCATTGATCCCAAAAATTTTCATTGATGCAATCTGCATCCAAAAGAATAATGGAGGTTTTTCCCAAAAGGGTTGAAAATCCATATAAGCACGCAGGTAATCGCCGGTAAGCATCATTTCCCTCGCACACTCTGCAAAATTTATCTCATCCCAATCAAACAGGTGGACATTCCCCAGAAATGGAACAAATAATATTGCTCCTAACAAAACAATAGAGAAATTTCTATTTCTTAAAAAAATGTCCATAGATAACTGGTGGGCAAATAATTGATTATTTGATTTAAATAAAGCAATATGTGCTTTACTCTTTATAACAGATTATTTAGTTCCCTAAAATATGCTAATCCTAACTATTCTACCAAACCTAAGATGACCTTTTGATAGCTATATGTTTTTTTAATAGTCTCGTACTTGCCTTCTTCTACTACTTCGCCCTCTTTCAAAAACATTGTTCTAGTAGTCATTTGCATTACTACCGGGTCGTTAGATACTATAATTAAAGTCCAAATAGCATCCTCACCGGTAAGGAAGTTAATAATTTCTCTTTTCTCAACCCTGTCAGGATAAAAGAAATCGTCCATTACAAGCAGACGTGGTTTTTCTACTATACTTCGAGCCAGGATTATCTTCTTACAAATGTACATTGGGAGCTCATGTCCACCCGCAGTTAAATTTGTTTTGAGACCATTGTCTAGCTTATTAACAAACTCATTCAAACCTACTTTTTTAATTGCCCAAAGTAAATCACTCAAAGATATCATACTCTTACCCAGTGTTATATTTTCTTCCAGAGTGCCCTCGAAAATATCCTGGTAAGATAGGTTGTCGCCAATTAAATCTCTATAACTATTTAAGTTAATGTCTTTTAAAGGCATCCCATTGATAGTAAGCGAACCACTGTATTGGTGCAGAAGCCCACTTATAATCTTCATAAATGTACTTTTGCCAGATCCATTATAACCAGCAATGCAAATGGACTCATTTGGCTCTATATGAATTGAAACATTTTTAATTACATACTTTTCTGTTTCAGGATACTTATAGGTGAGGTTTTTTATATCTATTTCAACACCTTTATCTTCGCTGAATTCCATAATATCCACACCCCTGGTGTCCTCTAAAGGGATATCTGTAATGTGACCAACTTTGTCAAGTGCAGTCAGCAAATCATAAAATACTTCAATAGTAGAAATAAGTTTTTCAACAGATGAAATAACCAAAAGGATAATGATCTCTGCTGCAACGAATTGGCCAAGGTTTATTTGCCTTTCTATCACAAGGATACTTCCCAAAATAAGTAATCCTGCAGTTATTAGCACCTTAAAGACAATAATTGAAATAAATTGTGTTTTTAGAGTTTTGAAATGTGACTGTCTTGATTTTAAATATCCTGTCAGGTAATGATCAGTTTTGCTGATGGGTAAATTGGTAAAACCTGCGAGTTTAAAAGTGGACAGAGTTCTTGCCATTTCCTCGAGCCACTGCACTACTTTATATTTGAAGATAGACTCTTTTATACTTGTCCGCAGTCCTCTGGGGCCAGTAAAATAAAATATGATAAAAAGCAAAACGATAAGCAACATCCCAAACAACACAAATAAGGGATGGTAAAAGGATATCAGGATAAGGCCGAAAATGATTTGAAGGGTTGCAGTAGTTAAGTCAATCAGAATTTTCGGAAGTGATTTTTGAATGTTCAGCACATCAAAAAACCTGTTTATAAGTTCTGGGGCGTAATGCTTGCTGATAGATTCCATTTTAATTTTAGGGATCCTGAAACAAAACTCTAAAGCAGCCTTTGTAAATACTCTTTGCTGCAAAACCTCTACTGTACTTAATTGTAAAACCTGCAGCCACCCTGCCAAAATGGTGGCCAGCACAACCATTGTGATTAAAACAACAACAGAGTTGATAAGCAAACCGCCTGATATTAAACCAATAATAGCCTGAATACCAAGGGGAACAACAAGATTTATTAAACCAATTAGAATAGCAAAAAAGTAAATTTGAGAGATTTCTCTTCTTTCAGATTTTAAGAGATTTAAAAGTCTGGCAAAGGGTGTAATATGTTTTTGAGAATGATTAGAATACAAATGTTCTTCTTCGTCCTCAATACCATCATGGTGATGTAGGCCTTCATCATTTACACTTTTCGCTAATGAAGTGATAGGAAAACCGCTTATAAAATAAATCTGGTCTTTATGAATTTCATCGTTTTTAGGGTCAAGATCTATACTTTGACCTGATATTTGTACCAGTGAACCAATATTATGGATGTTGGCTAATAGTTCTTCAACATTTTTATAAGTATAAGAAAGAACCCGATGGCTTTCAATTTTTTCTACCACTATTTTCCCCTCCCGAACTGGTGAAATAATGATAGGAACAAGTTTTTGTGTATTTTCAAAAACAATTACAGGAAAACTATTTGCTTTTAATATCCTGATAAATTCATGTTGAGTAGCTTTGTGTTGAAGAAATGCAAAATGTACATAATGTGCCAGGTCGTTTAGTTCCGGCAACATTGATTTTACATCGAAATAAGTTATGCTCTTGTGCCTGGCTTTTTCGTGTACCAGATCAAAAAAATCAACTTTTATATCAGAATAGTGGGTATACTTTTCTAAAAGATTGATAAGATCTTTAATGTCCATGATTTTTTATGATTCGTTTGCTTACCAATCTCAAAAATACAAAGGAAATTTTTATTGAAAGTTTATTATTTTAGTCTTAACTAATCATTACCCTAGTCCTTTTCTTCTTTTGGAATATTAAGGTCATTAATTAGTTTTTCCATGTCGCTGGCATATTCGGCCCCATCATCTAACAAAAAAACGAGTTCGGGAACAATTCTTAATTGATGTCTTACACGGGCGCCAAGTTGTTGCCTGATATTTTTTTTCTGCTTTTGAATCTCCAAAAGAGTCTCTTCTTTGTTTTTTGACAATAAGAAACTTAAATGAAGTTTTACAACACTTAAATCAGGTGATATCTCACTTCTAGTAACGGTAACGAAAGCACCGTTAAGCAAATGTTTACTATCTCTTTGAAAAATATCCCCCATTTCCTTCTGGATCATGCGGGCAACTTTTAATTGTCTTGTGGAAGGCATTTTTTTAGTTAAGAGTTAACAGTCTATAGTTGTTGCACATGCAAATTTCTGAATTCAATCTTGATACTCAATACTAAGTACTCAATACTAGGAAGGGAACATTAATTGCAAATTGAGCCAAAGCTCGGTTTTAAGATCTTTGTTTCCAGCTATCCTGTCCATTGAATCTGCAAGCAATATCAACTTCTCGCTTACAGTTTGAAGTTTATATTTTTGTTGAAATCCTGAAAAGCTGGTTCCAAAAAGAATTATTTTTTTACTGTTTATTTCATCCGCTTTAGAAAACGTAATGTCATCCTGGTTTAAAACAGTAAAATCAGTATCCTTTAATTTTAATGCATTAAAAACCAATTTGTTAAATGTTTCAAGAGCTATGCCAGCCAACGGTTTGTCGGTAATGAACAAGACATTGTTGAAAGTCTGACTTTTTGGTATTTCTTTGACAGGTTCCAGAATTTTTACTTCTTCCTGTTCTTCTATTAAAAACTCTTCCGATTCTTCAGCTTGTTCAATTTCAGATGTTGCTTCTTCTATTGGCTTAAGCACATCATTAGCAAGAAGATAAAGTTCTTCATTGATAAACATGCTTAATTCACCAAGAGTCATCATTTACACAGCAAAACTTTCACCACACCCACAAGTGCGGCTTGCATTAGGGTTTACAAATTGAAAGCCTTTGCCATTTAAACCATCAGAAAAATCCAGAACAGTTCCGGCCAGATACAAGAGGCTTTTTTTATCAACCAGGATCTTTATTCCTTTATCTTCAAATACCTGGTCTTTTTCCTGCAATTGCTCATCAAATTTAAGGTTATACATTAATCCGGAACAACCTCCTCCTTCAACTGCAACACGAATATTATGGTAGTTGGTATGTCCTTCTTTTTCCCTTAATTCAATAATTTTTTCTTTGGCTTTATCTGTGATAGTGACCATGTTTTATGCTTTGTATACTTCGACAACAAATTTAAGGTTTTAAAAGTTTTAACACTAGCATATCATTTTTTTATCATTACTTAGGTCATAACATAAAATAGAACCAAATTCTCTCTATTTTTAAAATCAGATCGATCCACACTATTAACTCTTCACTATTAACTAGATACAGGGCGCCGTTTCCGGCTATTCATTACAATCTTTTTGCGGGAACATTTAGCTTTGATTTGCAAAAGCTTAAAGCAAAAAGGATTTGCATTTCTATCCGGGGCGCTTATTAACTTGCCAATTGATTTTTATCATTCCAGCAAGTACTGAAAACCTTGTCTATTAATTAGCGTTATTCGCAATTCCAAAATCGTAAATACAAAATGCGCTATTATTTCATTGCCGGCGAAAAATCAGGGGACTTGCATGGATCCAATCTTATCAAAGCTATAAAGCAAAATGACCCCCAGGCCATGTTAAGAGGTATTGGCGGTGACTTGATGGAGCAAGAGAATTGTAATTTATTTTTTCATTTTAGTAAGATCAATTTTTTTGGATTCTGGGAAGTATTTGTCAATCTCACTACAGTATTCAAATACCTTAGTGTGACTAAAAAAGACATTTTAGAATACAAACCTGATGTAATAATCCTGATAGATTTTTCAGGATATAACATGAAAATTGCAAAGTTTGCCAAGGAACATTCAATTAAGATATTCTATTATATTTCACCCAAAGTTTGGGCCTGGAACACAGGAAGAGCATATAATATCAAAAAACTTGTTGACAGGATGTTTGTCATTCTTCCATTTGAAGTTGACTTTTATAAACAGTTCGATTATAAAGTGGATTATGTGGGCAATCCTATTATGGATGCAATAGGCAACTTCGTACCCAATGATAATTTCAAGGTTCAAAATCAATTAGAGGGCAAACCCATTATTGCTTTGCTGCCTGGAAGTAGGCCATCTGAGGTTTCAAAACTGCTTCCACTGATGGCTGAAATTAATACTGACTTTCCTGCTTATCGGTTTGTAGTAGCAGGTGTGAGCTCATTACCTGAAGATTTCTATGATTTAGCAAAATCAAAAGGATTAAAAGTTATTTATGATCAAACTTACGATTTGCTTAAGGTTGCCGAAGCTGCTATAGTCGCTTCAGGGACAGCTACACTTGAGACAGGGTTATTTAACGTTCCTCAAGTGGTAGTTTACAAAGTAAGCGCCCTTTCTTACCAAATAGCAAAAAGGCTAATTAGAGTCAGGGATATAGCCCTGGTAAACCTTATTACAGACAAGGTTATTGTCAAAACTCTTTTGCAGGATGAGCTAACGAAATCTCATTTAACTAAAGAATTGAGTAAAGTAATTAAAGGAGGAATAATCAGAGAAATAATACTGAAAGATTACGAAGATCTGGCTGTAGCTATCGGGCTTCCCGGAGCCTCATTTAAGGCAGGTAGTTTAATGGTAAATTATTTAAAGAAATAAATTGCAGAAATGCATTTAATGCTTACCTTTGCATCCCAATTATGATCGCGGGATGGAGCAGTTGGTAGCTCGTCGGGCTCATAACCCGAAGGTCAGAGGTTCGAGTCCTCTTCCCGCTACTACAAACCTCAAGGAAACTTGAGGTTTTTTTTGTTTTTTATAAGTTCTAATACTCATATCTTTGTATTATGTATATCTACAAAAACATTATCACGGTTGAATCGGGCAAGCGTAATGGCAAAGCCTGCATTCGTGGTATGCGTATTACTGTAGAGGACATTTTGCGTTGGCTTGCTTCAGGAATGACTTTTGAACAAATCA
>JACMRH010000248.1 GCA_014376535.1 Cytophagales bacterium
AAACAAAACTCAGACATGGAAATCCGTCTTTTTAACAATAACGCCCAGCCTTTGTATGTCATTACTGATTGGGAGGGCAAAACTCTTGTGGAACCAAAAGGCTATGACAAAGATGCGACCTCCTTCATTGCATTTTTGGATGAGGCGAAAAGGAATTTTGATTCGAAGATTAATAATTAATTTTTCAATAATTTACCTTATAGTCAATCTCACTCCCATATAAAACCTCATTCCCTGCAATGGCGCATAATTATAAGTAGGATCAAAAGTATACCTATTCGGATTATTTACCGGATCATTTGCTTTCTTGTCAAAAGGATCGAAAGGGCGTAAAATAGGGTTTGCAGGTACAAAATTCAGGAAATTTTTAATCCCCATGTAGCACACAACATTTTTAACAGTTTTAGAAGCCTGAATATTATGAAGTGCAAACCAGGGTGAGAATTCAGGTCTGTAATCGTTTGGATAAACCGGCAATTTCATTGGACTGTAAAGCTGGCTAGTATAATCAAACATCACGTTTATAATAGGTATCGTGTATGAAACCACAAAATTTCCCTGGAAATTAGGAGTTTGCAATTGTGTCACTTTTCTTTCCTGACCAGTAGAGTCTTTGTCCTTTTTAAACGCTTCCAACAATGTACCTGCGAGCTGAACCTTCAATGAATTTGTAAAACTGAAATCCAGGCTCAAAGCAACTCCCTTATTTATAGCATGTCCATCAAGGTTTTTATAAATTACTTTGTTTGGGTCAGTCAGGTAATCGGGGATGATCTTATTAGTGAAATAATTATAAAAAACAGATCCATCAACATTGATAAAGCCTTTTCTTAAAGGAATGAATCCTGTATAATTCAGGTTTACATTCCAGGACTTTTCAGGTTTAATTGCACCAACAAATTCTACTTTCCTGGCTCCTGTCAAGGCTGCATGGTCTTCGGTAAAAACATTAACGACCCGAAATCCATTCCCTGTATTGATCCTGAAAGAATGGCTTTTGTTAGGCTGATATTTATAACCAATCCGGGGGGTGGGAATAAAGCCATGAATAGGATGAAAATCTAACCTACTGCCTACCAGTACTTTACTTTTAGCCGTAATAGAGATATCATCCTGTACAAAGGCTCCCGGCAGCGGCGTTAAAGTATAAATTTGCTTTGTAGAATCAATTTTATCCCGGCTGGCAAATGTATTATCAGTGTAAGCAGTATATCTCATGGCCAATCCTGAAACAATGTTATGTTTTTTAAGAATTTTAGTCCACACCATTTGTCCAAAACCTACATGCTGTCTTGCCAGATACCAGGTGGTACCATAGGCAGAGTTCTGATCGTGAACATTGTAAGAATAATAAAATACCAGATTTTGTTTTACTGGCAGCTGATAAGCACCAATTACTTCTGCCCTTTGAGTATAAATTGATTCCCCATAAATACTATCTCTTCCTCTGTCTTCATTCCTGTAATTCATTTGTCCGCCAAAACGATCTTCATACAATAATCTGAATGCTATGGAAGCAATTCTATTCTCCTTCCTGTCAAAACTCCATTTGTTAAACACTGAAATCCTGTCCTGCAAAGTCATATCTGTAAACCCGTCTCCATTCTTATCAATCCTGTTTTTGAAATTGAAATAATTTAGTCCTAATAATGAATGGGCTTTCCCTTGTTTCCATTTTACTGAAACATCTGTATTGTATTCGCCCCAGGTGGTCGCATTTACATCTGCATAAACAAATGGTGCTTTGGTGGGATTTTTAGTAATTACATTCACAACTCCTGCAACTGCCTCAGATCCATAAAGTGTTGAAGCAGGTCCTTTTACAACTTCAATTCTCTCTACAATTCCATTTGGTATTCCCATTAAACCATATACCGTAGACAAGGAACTGACTATCGGCATTCCGTCTATCATTACCATGGTGTAAGGGCCTTCCATTCCATTGATGTGAATATCACCAGTATTGCAGACATTACAATTTAGCTGAGGACGAACGCCATTGACCATCTGCAAGGCATAAAACAAATTTGGGGTCGGACTTTTCTGAAAGAATTTGGGAGTATAAATTTCAACTGGTGTAACGGATTCCATCTTGTAAGATTCTTGCATTGTTCCCGTCACTACAACTTCTTCGGAAGAGTTTTCCATTTCTTCCATTACAATATTTAACCTTTCTTTAGTTGATTCATGTACATATATCTCCACTTCCTTGGATAGATATCCCACCTGAGAAGTTTTAATCTTATGTCTGCCGACCGGAATGTTTTCAATAATATAAAAGCCTGAAGTATCGGACACAGCACTTAAACTGGTATTTGGAATTCCAATGGCAGCAAAAGAGATGGCTTCCTTAGATGAATTATAAATCTTACCCTGCAAACTGCCGGTCTGACCAAGTGCAGTGAGGCAATAGAGAAACATTGTACTATATAAAAAAAAATTACCCATTTAAGTTTGCTGTGTTACAAACAAACTTAAATAAGTATTACGACAAATAAAAACTAAATTTTAGTCTGGTCTAAATAAATTTTTTTATTTAAAATTATAATAAAAATAACTTACTTTATTCCTTTTAAATAAAGTTAACGAGGTTCAAAACCTCGTCAACGTTAAAAGATTAAATACTAGAAAATGAAAGTAAACACAGAACCATTAAAGGCAGATACTTTTTACCATATCTACAACAGAGGAATTAACGGTGAAAATATTTTTAAAACTGAAAATAATTATCGCTTTTTTCTGAACAAATATATCCTTCATATCGAGCCAATTGCCAAGACTTATGCCTATTGTTTACTTGCTAACCATTTTCATTTGCTAATTTGTACCAGGTCGGAAGATGAAATTTATTCAAACTTAAATGTTAACGTTGATGAGGTTTCAAACCTCATCAACGTTAAAAAAGACCGTACAGCCTCTTTCAATATAAGTAACCAATATGCCAAATTGTTTAACTCATATACCCAGGCAATCAACAAATCGATTAACCGCACAGGAGGATTATTTGAGACACCATTTCGAAGGATTGAAATTAAAAGTGATGCTTATTTTTCAAAATTGATTTGGTATATACATCAAAATCCACAGCAACATGGTTTTGTTAGTGATTTTAGAGATTATCCTCACTCTTCATATCATAGCCATTTACAAACCAAAGCCACGAGATTGCAAAGAGATGAAGTTTTAAAATGGTTTGGAGATGGGGAAGAGTATGTGAAGTTTCATTCACATGAGGTTAACAGCGAAACAATTAGAGACTTAAAAATTGATTTCAATTAACATAATAAACGTTGACGAGGTTTCGAACCTCGTCAACGTTAAAAAATCGTCGGCATTTGATTAATTGGCGATCATATTTACCTTTACAACATTTACCCATTTCCCAGGCTTACGGGCTGAAACATTATTATCGTACATCGCTTCGCAGGAAACAGTTGGCAGATAAAACTTACCAATGTAAGCAGCAGTCAAGAGAACCTTAAACGTTTTGGTTTCTCCTTTTTTCAAATCAAAGTAAGTATAAACTCTGTCGTCACGTATATCAAGGTAGTTGCTTGTTGATGTTGTAAAATGGCTAGAAGTTCCATCCAACCTTGTATTGGTAATCTCCCAGCCACTTGGAAATATCTGGTTCAAAGCCATTTGTTTATAATCTCCGTAAGTTCCCGGATTAGTAATGCTCACTTCAGCAACAAAGTCAGTTCCCTGTGAAATATTTGAAGGATCAAGAATTTTACCTTTGCCGGTTTTGTAAACAATGTTCATATTGAGATTATTTTCTACAGATGAAGGGTCACCGGCAGCGGGCACTCCTTCCGAAATAACCCTCAAATAAAGCACAGTTTTGTTGTTATTTCGGATAGAAACTTTGTTTGCCACATTCGATAATGCAATTTTCAGCTGTGCAACAGGCAACCCAGTTTTTGCACTTATTTGTTTTCCATTGATTACTACATCAGCATTGACTCCTTTGTTTTCACCTTGCAATCCGGAAAATTTGGATACTGCTATTAAACTGTAAGCTGTTGATTGTGTGCTTAACCATTTACCCTGATTACTCAGATTGGCTGATATTTCCTTCACCAAAGGAGCGCCTTTTGCCCTGTCACCTAACAACACAAGAGTTTCCAGAATCATGGCTTCATCTCTGTCATCTGATCCGTAAGTGAATGCCATTTCCCTATATGGTTCTACATTTACAGGGAGATTTGCAATTATATCTCTGGCTACATCCTTTTGACCAGAAAGAGCATAAGCGGCAGCCAACCTCCAGGCGGCAGCAGAAGTCAGAGAAGGCATTTCCTTTAATCTGTTCATCGCAGCAATTTCAGCTTTTCCTGCAAGGGCCAATGTGTACAATCTGTAAGCCAGCATAAAATCCTGTCTTTGATCATAAACACTTTGTCCGCCTATTGAAGTTTTACCGGATTGATATTTTAACCAGGAACTTAATAATCCTTCTGGTATTTCATATCCTTTTTCCTTGGCTTCTAAAAGGAAATGCCCCGCATAGGTTGTACCCCAATCGTCTGCTTCGGGCTGTCCTGGCCAATAAGAAAACCCACCATCTGAAGTTTGAAAACGGCTTAATGCCTCGATTCCAGATTTCACATTTACATCAATCCTGGCCTTGGTTTCCTGGTCCAGTTCTGTTAACTGACTGATAAATAATTGTGGAAATACCGAAGAAGTGGTCTGCTCAATACATCCATGCGGATAATTTATCAGATATCTCAAACGAGATTCAAGGTTGATTGGAGGAATGACCGAGACCTCAATTGTTCCTTTATTTGTTCCGACCATTCCGGCAGGAACATATTGCCCGGTCCAGGTTTGTCCGGGATCAATAATTTGTTCTATTACATTTGATACCGAAGGATTTGGCACCCTTACTTTGATTTCAATCTCATAAGTTGATTTATTTGAACCACTTACTGCAGTTACTACAACTTTCCCAACACCTGGCTTAGGTTTTACTTTCAGGTTGAAAGTTGTCAACTGATCCCCGGTTTTGGCGAAATTAAGAACTACAGAATTTCCACCAACTGGAAAAAGCATGTCGTTTGTTGCAATAGATACCGTAACCTGTTTGACAGAATTGTCCATGGCAAAAATATTCACAGGCAATTTCACTTCCTCATCTGGGCCAATCACTCTGGGTAAGGTTGCCATAGCCATCAAAGATTGGCGGACTGGTGTTGCTTTTTCAGCTGAACCATACGCACCTTCATTTCCTGCCACTATCATCGTACGTACAGATCCAATATAATTTGGCATCCTGAAAGTATGAGATTGCTCCTTTCCATCTGTATAAAACGGGCCAAAGAACTTCACCACTGGTTTAAAACGAAGAGAGTTTCCTTTATCCTCTCCTGGTTTTACCTCACCGTCACCACCAATCGATAAAAGCCTCTCAAGCTCACCGCCATAAGCCCCGAAAACAAAGTCATATAAATCCCATGTCTTCACTCCCAAAGCTTCCCTTGCATAAAATTGCTTCCATGGATCGGGGGTTTTGAACCTTGTTAGATCAAGTAATCCTTCATCTACAACAGCCAAAGTATAGGCCATTGGTTTACCGGATTTTTCTGAAACTTTAATCGTCACATTTTGTTCCGGCTTCAAAACTTCCGGCATGTTAATTACCGGTTCCAATTTGGTTTGAGGATCTTCCACCATCACAGCAGCAACACCATACATCCTTATGGGTAAGTCATTGTTTTTCTGCGAATGCGGCTGAACCATCGTGATATGCGCATAAACATTGGGTGCCATATCCGCACTCACCTCGAATTCAAATTCGGTTTTTTCCTTTTGTCCTTTCACCCAGAAAGTTTTCAGGATTTTTGATCCGTTTTCTATACTTATCAATGCTTTGCCAAATTCATTACTCGGAAATGAAAGCTTCACCTTCTCCCCAACATTGTATTTTTCTTTATCGGTGAAAAATGTGAGCATACTTGCCCCTCCTGGCATTCCGCGGTCACCTTTCCCAGCCCAACCTGGCCAGTCAATAAACACAATTTTCCCTGTTGTATGTCCTGAAACAGGATCAGTTGCTCTGATATAAAATCTTCCCCACTCCGGATACTTAATGTTGAATTTCCATTCCCCTCTCCCGTTTGAAGCAGTAGAAGCCGTTCCTTTTTTAATGGATCTCAAGTACTCATCACTAACATAACTTGAAACACTGTTTGCAGATTGCTCCCACCACCAACGCCAGTCAAGCTTAAATATTTCCATCTGGATCCCGTTTCTGCTAACTGGTTTCCCGTCAGCATCAACAGTTACGATTTGGACAGGTTGATCCTCATCTGTTAGGAGCATCCCTCGTGCCTTGTCACCTTTTGGAGGCATAATTCCTACAAAATATTCAAAAGGATAATAAGGAATGGTAAAATTATCAATACTAAAATCGCCACCCTGCTCAAAAACTTTTCCTTTAAAAATTGCATTCAGAGCTCCGGGAGCATGGTTTTCAATCTCAATTTCTGCGTTCACACTTGCATTTCCTTCTGCATCCAGGTAACCTTCAAAAATGGTTTGTTCAACCGAAGCAAACGTCACTCCGGGATCATCAAAGGAATAATCCTTATAAGCTGGAAAGACAGTTTTACCTGGACTTAACACAACATCAAATTTTGCTTTTAAACCTCCAGCCTTTGCACCATGCAACCAGCGGACATTTAAATTTCCTTTTACATCCTTATCTAAAACAGTCAGCAGTTTCTTCCCGAAATCTAGGTTGATTTTAAGTCTGTTAGGTTTTATACTTTCTATTTTAATTCCTTTGGTGAATATTGCGCCTCCCACTTTTACTTTTGCCAGCCAATCTCCAGTAGGGTCATCTTCCATGGTTGCAGTTGTAAAAGCGTACAGTCCATTTACTGAACTTGTTCGGACGATCCTTGAAGTAACCTGACCTTGTGGATTGCTTAATTCAAAAATGACAGGATGGGCTTTAGGCATCAATTTATTTTTGTCCTCAAGCATAAAAGTCAGGAACAAAGAATCGCCAGGCCGCCAAACTCCTCTTTCTCCATAAATAAAACCTTTCAGTCCTTTTTGAATTTCAGCACCAGATACATCAAAATTGCTTAGAGATAATGAGGAACCATCATCCAATTTCAAATAACCCCTTTGCTTGTCTTGTTTAACAATCAACAGAAAGGGTTTCCTGACAGGAGAAGCTTTAAAAAGCCCGTCACCATCTGTTTTGCCAGTCGAAATAATTTGTTGCTGAAAATCATATAATTCTACAACTGCCCCTGAAATAGCTTCCGTAGATTTTAAGTCAGTAACAGCAACTACAATTTCTCCACTTGACCCACGCTTCGCAATTAGGCCAAGGTCAGAAGCTAAAACGTTTCTTTTTACTGAAGTTTTATTTCCCTGATAATATGCTTTGTTACAGGGATTGTCTCTTTTGTTGTAATCATATTCCTCCTCATTATAGCTTTCTTCGTAGTAATCCCAATTGCTATATTCACTTATGTATTCTCCATTTTCATAAGCAGCATCTTCCTTGTCGTCTTCTGCTGGTTCTATACCAGACAAAGAAGCAGTTTCATCTGAATCTTTCCCTTCACATGGATACGTGACATACTTTTTCTTAAATGATAAAACAACCTGATAAATTGCCCCAGGTTCAGTTTTAATTAAATCTGCCAGATCAAGTGTGTATCGGTTCCATTTGTTAAGTTCAGCCACACCGGCAGTACTAAGCTGAATGGTTTTCTTTAAAACCGGCCTACCCACTCTTACCAGTTCCTGGCTTCCATCATAGTTGTTCGACTGAAGAAACTGTGCAATGTTATTTTCAAATATCTTGATGATTTTAACATCAACTGCATTGATGGCTACCGCTTCAAAAGGAAAAATGATCCCATCTGTACTGGGAACGATTACACCATTACCTATTAACCTGATGGCGGGTTTTAGCAATTCAAAAACAATACTTACTGAAGTATCTTTGTCAAGTTTAGTGTTTGCAACGTTTTGAATTCCAGAATTTACTGACAGGTTCATAGTTCCGGTCTGCCTTACCGAAGGATAAACTTTTGCTTCGTTTCCACTGATAGTAAATTTCAAAGAGCTTAAATCACCGATTTTTATCAGACCAGCCAAATCCTGAGATTTAAGCAAAGGATCTGAAAACTTTACTGAAACATACTGATCAGGTTCCTGAATAACGATTGCTTCCAAAAATTTAAAAACCCCTTCTGCAGGAACAATTAATTCCTTTTCACCTGAAATATCAACCCCAATTGGATCACCATTCCAACTCAATATCAATTTACTATCTGCCTTTGACCTGACAATATTTTGGATAATAAAGGAATGTGTCCTTTTATCGCTTGCGTGCTCCCATTTGATGCTAAGGGGCAATCCTTTATGATTAGCTGAAAGTATTTTTTCAACTTCAGCATTTACTGCAATATCTGCAGTTATGATCCTACCCAAATACAAACACTTTTTAAGATCAGTATCGGTTGCACTTTTTATCCCATCATACTCTATTTCAAAAAATTGAGGAACTACTTTGATCGAAAATTTAAACTTTTTAAGGTTTTCTTCTTTGACATTGGCTACTTTATCCAGCTCAAAGCTTACAGCATAAACTTCGCCGGTTTTTAACCTTTCAGCAGGCCTGAATTCTACTGTTCTCTGGTCCAGCCAATAAGCCTTACCCTTTACTGAAGGTTCAAAATCAAAAAGTTCTTCTGCCCCTTCCTGATTTAACTTTACAGAATCTTTTGCATTTTGGGCAAGTACAATCCTTATTGTCCCTTCACTGGAAATTAATCCTGTTGTAAATGCTGAAATATAAGCGCTAAAACCAGGATCAATCTGAACTGGCTTTTCGGCTTTTCCATATTTTTTGTATGCATAAAAAACAGAGGCTCCTGCTGTTAATGCTAAAACACTGCCAATAATGATTTTATTATGAAAAAATGATTTAATGCTGTTAACCATAACTATAAGTTCAATTAAAAAATTATTTTATTTAAAAGATATCAAAAACAAAGAAGGAACCAATGCAACATCAGTCCACAAGTTCCTTCTAAATATTAAATTTATAAATAAGTTTATTGCTTATTTCTTCCCAGATATAAGAAAAATATCATTTCTAGCTAAAAAGTTTTCATAAGCAAATCTGTATTCTTCAACATTCGGCTCAAGTTGCATAGCTTGCTCGTAATAATAAATAGCTTCAACAATCAGCTTATTTTGTTCGCAAAAAGTTGCTAAAATGACTTTACTCAAGGCAGATTCATCTCCTGCTTCTTCTTTCACCATTTTCAATTCTTTATGCAGATCCTCGGCTTTCTTTCCTTCCAAAACTTTAATCAGTTTTCCTTCAGGTGCGGATGACTTTGCTTTGGCAACCTTAGGTTCTACAGAAACTATAAACGATTTATTTGGAGCTTTTAAATTAAGATCTGCAATAGTAACAGACAGAGTTGTGTCTTCGGTAGTGTAAGTTTTCAAAGGCTCATCAAACATGTCCTTTATTTTTACTATATATCCGGATTTTGACGATCTATCTGAAAGCCATTTTATATTCATTTGCGAACCCAGCAAATCTGTATTTCGAGGAAGCACCATAATAATAGCATCCTCGCCACCTCTTTCAACGGATCCGGTTACTTTCATGTTCTTTTTTCTGTCCTCAGTAATTCCTTCAGAAGTCTTTGTCATTTCATTTACCACAAGGTCTGCATATTTTTTGCTCAAAGATCCTGAACTGGCCAGAGCATTCATCTCAAGTTTATCAACAGGATAATCTCCAGGAACTTTCAATTCCATCGATCTTCCATTCTTGTAGATTAAACCAATATATCCTCCTGTGGTTAACGTTATTATTTGTCCTTTGAAAATTTTAGACCCCGTAAAAATTGGCTTTCCATGATCAACGACGTTTTTCCCTTTGTTAATCAAAACCTTAAAAAGTTCCTCCTGAGCAAAAACAGATACGCAAACAGATACTACAAAAATCAGTGTTGAGATGAATTTTTTCATTATTGTTTAACCATTTTATTGGTAATATATACTTTTTTAATAAGATATGTAACGAATTTTTTAATGACGTGGAGGTAAATTTCAAGTAAATCTGGCGCCAGGGCTATGGCGCCCAAAGCAATTCCTAGTTCTACTCTAAAACTATGTTTGTAGTATATAAACATTTCTACACCAATTAAAATCAAGATTGCCAAGAACTGGAGAAATTTTGTGAAAGGGTCAAAAAGTTGGGGTATCCAATCTAAAACAAAATGAAACAATACAACACTTACAAAACATAAACAAAATGTTAATAAATATTCTATCCATTTAGGGGTTTCATTGACAAAAGTATTATTCAAAATCATAGAGATAATATTTGCATGAACGACTACGCCAAACATATCAGGCACCGCTTTTCCAACATACTTGTCGTTTAAAGGGGTAAAAAACTTATCCTCATCCCAAATATTTTCAGAATTGCCAATTTCTCTTCCAAGAAAACCCATGATAATGATCTTATTCTTCAAAAGATCCGGTAAAAAATTTCCATCGAGGATGTCCTGAGCCTCTATAGTGAAATATTTTGCTTTAATCCCATAAATATTCCCCTTATACCTGATGCTTTCTATTTCATTATTTCTGTCAGATAAAAGTTTGGCTGATCCAGGTTTATAAATTTCTGCAAGTTTCACTGCAAAAAAAGTATCAATTACCTGTTTGGCAGCAATAACAGTGTCAAATGGACTAAAAACCCGCGCAGTTCTGAATTTTTCCTCTCCTTCTGTGATTAGGTTTGCAGAACCACCAGTAGCATTTTTTAAAAAAATGGGATGTGAAGTTTCAAGAGAATCAAAAAACTTTGAATCTTCATTGTAATGCAACTTTGTAACAAGCACTAATTTCTTTACTTCAGAGAAAGCTTTTTCAAGTGCTGAATCTCCTTCAGGATTGGTGGGTTTAAGTTTCCTGAAAAATGAGTCAATCCCGATTACTTTTGGTTGACATGTATTCACAATTTTAACCTGTTGGGCAATAGTGGCCCTGTCAAAAGTTCCGATATTGATTATGACAATATTAGTGTCTTCCTGTTGCTCTTCTCTGATACGGGACGAAACCAAGTCAGTAATCTCAAAATCCCCAAACATATCCTGAACTGGATTGAGGGCATCAAAATCTAATTTAATAGTGGAAAAAATCCACATTACTGCAAAAATGAATATAGTCGCAAAAATATTGTCCCACGAAAAAATTTTCCGAAAGAATTCAGACATAAAAAAGTTTAAAAATTGAAATAAGCCTAAGCTTCACCCATCTTACCACCAAAATGAAGTGGGAATTTTGGGGCATCTTCAATCTGTTTAATCATTCCAAAGGTTTCTTCAAACTTTAAGATATTGTCACTTAATGCCATCAAAAGCCTTTTTGCATGCTCCGGTGTTAAAACTATCCTGGCTTTAACCTTGGCTTTAGGAACACCGGGCATTAACCTGATAAAATCTACAACAAATTCGCTATGGCTGTGAGCAATCATAGCCAGATTAGAATAAATTCCTTCTGCCATTTCTTCAGAAAGTTCTATGTTGATTTGATTGGCGTTATCCTGTGGCTCTTCCATTAATTTAAATTTAACACGAATAACGAAGTAATTTCCGAGTATTAAAAGCCAAATTTATTCTGTTCAAATCATTCAAATACAAATTTGAAAAGTTTGCTACTTTGTAGCATCTAATAATTTATTAACATTTAGAAATGCATCCCAATAAAGTTCAGATGTCATTCCATCCTGTAAAATAACACCATACCTCAATTGATATATTTGAAATTGATTAAAAACCAGCAGTAAAATACCAATGCCAATTAAAGTATTTTGAAACCCTTTTGTTTGATTCTTTAATGCGTAACATATTAAAATGGATAACAAAAACATGATATCAATCATAGGTCTTTGAGAAAAAGAAGATCCGTACCACCAACACCACCACGAAGAGGCTACATAACAAAAGAATAAAAAAGTAGTAAATAAAACTGATCCTTTAAAAGGGTTTTCTTTAAAAAGCGAGTACAATCCAACTAGAAAAAAAAGGGAAAACATAGGTGTATAAACAAAAAAACCTTTCCTGTAACTGATTAAGTAATCAACAAGCTGAGGATTTAAAAAATCAAAGGTTTCCTTATTATAAGAATAAACGATCCAACTACCTGTTTGCAATTTATATATCAGAAATTGAATAGAAACAACAAGCAAAGTGCATAAAAAGGATATCAGGTAGTGTTTTAGGCTGATCTGCCTTAGTCGGAAAATCAATTCCTTTATATCAGCAAATAGAAAAGGAACAAATAATAAGATTATGATATTTACAGGACGTATTAAAAAGACAATTCCTAGTATTATTGAACCAAGAATTAAGTCAATTAAAAGTTTTGTTGCTTTATATTGATTTATAAAATAGAAAAAGGCAATAATTGAACAGAAACTTAAAATATGCGAAAATGAGGGAATCAAGACTGCATAATAAAAAATGTTTGTGCCAAATACTGTCAAAATGATGGACCAAAAAACAGATTTTTGATCAAAACCAAATTGAATTAACAATTTAGATAAAAGCCAGATTCCGAGACACAAATAAAAGATAGAAGCAATGTTTATGGAAACTTGATATGGGTAAGAATAACCATCAGTCAAATGCCCAAAATTTGATGCTACTAAATGTGCAATTCCAAAAAAAGGCATCCATAATATAGCACTGCCAACGTAATATTTATCTATAGTTCCATTTTCTGTTTTAAGTCTATAATCCTGAGTGGTAAAAGTTGAGAAATATTCTTTAGACATTTCAACTTTATCAAAATGAGAGAATTGAAGATCCTTATAAATAAATATGGCAGGCAAATAAGCATAATAACCACATCCATCTGAGGAGATAAGGCACTTATAATTATCACCGCCCCAATTCATATTTGAAGAAGTCCAAATAGTAATTATGGATGTTAAAAGGATCGCAACCAGACTTGAAAAGAATTTCATAGAGATTTAAAGATTAATAATAAGAATTATACAGACCATTAAAAACAAAAAAGTCGCAGACCTCTCGATCTGCGACTTAATTATTAATTCTTAATTATTAATTACAAGTTAGTCTTGCAATTCAGCTGCTTTACGTTTTGTAGCAGCAGTTTCCTTTGAAGCAACTAAAGCATCATACTCATCTTTGTTAGCTACAATTGTACGCTCGTATTCTCTTAATCCAGTACCTGCAGGTATCAGGTGACCAACAATTACGTTTTCTTTCAGACCATTTAAAGTATCTGCTTTTCCACGTATTGCCGCTTCGCTCAACACTTTCGTTGTCTCCTGGAAAGATGCAGCTGAAATCCAGCTATCAGTTCCTAAAGATGCCTGAGTAATTCCTTGCAATGCAGGTTGAGATACAGAAGCTTCAGCATCACGTACTTCAACAATCTTCATGTCTTTGCGTTTCAATTGAGAATTTTCATCTCTTAACTGACGGGTAGAAACAATCTGACCTGGTTTAAAGTTCGGAGAATCACCTGGCTCTAAAACGACTTTTTTGTCAAGTATTTCATCATTCTCAGATCTGAAAAGGAATTTATCAACTATTTGACCTTGCAAGAAGTTTGTATCACCTGCTTCAATAATTGCAACTTTCTGCATCATCTGACGAACAATTACTTCGCAATGTTTATCATTGATTTTCACACCCTGAAGACGGTATACTTCTTGAATTTCATTTACAAGATATTCCTGTACAGCAGTTGGGCCTTTGATATCCAAAATATCATCAGGAGAAACTGCGCCATCTGTTAAAGCATAACCAGCTCTTACAAAGTCGTTATCCTGAACAAGAATGTGCTTAGAAAGTGGAACCTGGTATTTTTTCTTAACACCATCTCTCGACTCGATCATGATCTCACGGTTACCGCGTTTCACACCACCATAAGTTACAACGCCATCAATTTCAGAAACAACAGCTGGGTTAGAAGGATTACGCGCTTCGAAAAGCTCTGTAACCCTTGGAAGACCTCCTGTAATATCCCTTGTTTTACCTCCAACACGAGGAATTTTCGCAAGTACCTGACCAGCTTTAATTGCATCACCGTTGTCAACAACAATGTGAGCACCTACTGGTAAGTTGTAAGTTCTAGGATCACCATTCTTAGGTTTGATGATCATCGCTGGGTTTTTAAGTTTATCTTTTGTTTCGATAATTACTTTCTCCCTGTGACCTGTCTGCTCATCATATTCTTCTTTGAAAGTAATACCGTCTTCGATCGCATCAAATTCGGCTTTACCTTCAAATTCTGAAAGAATTACTGCGTTATATGGATCCCAGAAACAGATCTCGTCACCTTTTTTAACTTTAGCACCTTCTCTCAATCTTAGTATTGCTCCGTAAGGAACGTTGTTCGTAATAAGCGTTTTATTAGTAGCAGGATCTACAACCCTTACCTCACCTGAACGACCTAATACAACTTCAATTTTATCTCCGTCGTTATTTACAGAATTTACCGTACGAACTTCTTCAAACTGGATAACTCCGTCAAATTTCGCCCTGATACTTGCATCAGTTGCAATGTTAGAAGCAGTACCACCCACGTGGAAAGTACGAAGAGTTAACTGAGTACCAGGCTCGCCAATTGATTGTGCAGCAATAACGCCTACAGCTTCACCTTTCTGCACCATTTTACCGGTTGTAAGGTTACGGCCATAACATTTTGCACAAACACCTTTTTGAGTTTCACAAGTCAATACTGAACGAATCTCAACTCCTTCAAGACTTGTTTCTTCAATACGTCTTGCAGCATCTTCTCTGATTTCTTCACCAGATGAATGTATCAATTCATTTGTCAAAGGATCAAAAATATCATGAACACTTGTACGGCCTAAAATCCTGTCAGACAATGGCTCAATAATATCTTCGTTTTCTTTAAGTGCAGAAACGAACAATCCTCTTAAAGTGCCGCAATCAGCTTCGTTTATAACTACATCTTGTGCAACGTCAACCAAACGACGTGTCAGATATCCCGCATCTGCAGTTTTTAACGCTGTATCAGCCAAACCTTTACGTGCACCGTGTGTAGAAATAAAGTACTCAATTACGTCTAGTCCTTCTTTAAAGTTAGAAAGAATAGGGTTTTCAATGATCTCACCTACAGAACCTTGTAAGTTCTTTTGTGGTTTTGCCATTAAACCTCTCATTCCACCCAGCTGACGAATTTGCTCTCTTGAACCACGGGCTCCTGAGTGCATCATCATATAAATCGGGTTAAATCCTTGCTGGTCATTTTCCAACTGGTTCATTAAAGTCTCAGTGATCTGAGAGTTGATACGAGTCCAGATATCGATAACCTGATTGTAACGCTCATTGTCAGTAATTAAACCCATTAAGTAGTTTTGCCAAACTGACTCTACCTCTTCCTGCGCTTGTTTTATTAATGGAACTTTTTGTTCCGGTATTTTAATCGCATCTAAACCAATGGAAAGACCTCCTCTGAATGCAGCCTGAAATCCAAGTTCTTTGATAGCATCCAAAAACTTCGCAGTTTTAGACATACCTGAAGCCTTGAAAATATCAGAGATGATCATCTGAAGTTTCTTCTTAGTAAGAAGCTCATTTACATAACCAACTTCTTCAGGAATAAGCTGATTAAACAACACACGTCCTGCGACTGTATCAATTAATTTATCAACTAATTCACCTTTTTCATTTTTAACTTTTGCTTTTACTTTGATGTGTGCATGAGGAGAAAGTTTACCTTCATTCATCGCAATCACTACTTCTTCAGCACCATAGAATTTCCCACCTTCACCTTTAACTTCAAATTCCGGAGAATTTTTACGTCCTTTTGTGATATAGTATAATCCTAACACCATGTCCTGAGATGGTACCGTTACGGGTGCTCCATTCGCAGGGTTCAAAATGTTGTGAGAAGCAAGCATTAAAAGTGAAGCTTCCAAAATCGCTTCATGTCCCAGAGGAACGTGAACCGCCATCTGGTCACCGTCAAAGTCAGCGTTAAATGCCGTACAAACCAATGGGTGAAGCTGAATCGCTTTTCCTTCAATTAAACGAGGCTGGAAAGCTTGTATACCCAATCTGTGAAGAGTAGGTGCACGGTTAAGCAAGATAGGATGACCTTTCAACACGTTCTCCAGGATATCCCAAACAACAGCATCCTTACGGTCAACTATTTTCTTAGCAGATTTAACAGTTTTTACAATTCCTCTTTCAATCACCTTACGGATGATGAACGGTTTGAATAACTCAGCCGCCATATCTTTTGGTAAACCGCACTCATGCAGTTTTAATTCAGGACCTACAACAATAACCGAACGACCAGAATAGTCAACCCTTTTACCTAATAAGTTCTGACGGAAACGACCTTGTTTACCTTTAAGCATGTCACTCAAAGATTTCAACGCTCTGTTTCCTTCTGCTCTTACTGCATTGACCTTTCTTGAGTTATCAAAAAGTGAGTCAACTGCTTCCTGAAGCATCCTTTTTTCATTACGAAGGATAACTTCTGGGGCTTTTATTTCAATAAGTCTTTTTAACCTGTTGTTTCTGATAATCACCCTTCTATAAAGGTCATTCAAATCTGAAGTCGCAAAACGACCACCATCTAAAGGAACTAATGGACGTAATTCTGGAGGTATCACAGGAACCATACGTATAATCATCCACTCCGGACGATTTTCAATACGGGTTTGAGCATCTCTGAATGCTTCTACAACTTTCAGACGTTTTAATGCATCTGCTTTTCTTTGCTGAGAAGTGTCATTTGCTGCTGCATGACGCAAGCTGTATGATAGCTCGTCAAGCTTAGTTCTTGCCAAAAGCATCTCAAGAGCATCTGCTCCCATTTTAGCAATAAATTTATTTGGATCATTATCATCCAACTGTTGATTTTCTCTTGGAAGCTTATCTAAGATTTCAAGGTACTCATCTTCAGTAAGAAAGTCCATGTAATTAACAGAATCAGTTGCTTTAACACCAGCCTGGATAACTACATATCTTTCATAATAAATGATTTGATCAAGTTTCTTAGTAGGTAAGCCTAATAAGTAACCAATTTTATTTGGCAAAGAACGGAAGTACCAGATATGCGCAACAGGAACTACAAGTTCAATGTGGCCCATTCTTTCTCTTCTTACTTTCTTTTCAGTAACCTCTACTCCACAACGGTCACAGATGATACCTTTATAACGGATTCTTTTGTATTTACCGCAATGACACTCCCAATCCTTTACAGGACCGAAAATTCTCTCACAGAATAAACCTCCCATTTCTGGTTTGTAAGTCCTGTAATTGATTGTTTCCGGTTGGGTCACTTCGCCATGCGAGCTTTCCAATATAGACTCTGGTGAGGCCAGGCT
>JACMRH010000249.1 GCA_014376535.1 Cytophagales bacterium
AATTACAAAGATTACGACCTGAAAGCAAAAGGCATAAAAAAAAGGAAAACCAATTATGGCTTTCCTTTTCTAACATTTTAGATATATTTCGACTAAGCAACTGCAGCTTCACTGAAATTAAATTCAGAATCAGCATTGTTCAATAAAGTAATTAATGTTTTCTTTTCGTTCTCGATCTCAGCTTTTGCTCTGTAACCAAGTGATTTAAATAATGCTACAGGTGGGTTCCAATATGGAGTTGTTTCCTGTGCTAAAAATGTTGTTGTTAAAACTGGTAAAGAATTATATTGTCTATTGATAATTTTCCCTAATAAGGATCCGCTTAATTGAGCAACATCTTCATTCATTTCATAAACTCTATCAAGATCCCATTCTTTTTCAATAACCTGTAAACGTTTATTTATAGTTTCCGCATTTGGTGCAAGAAAATTAATTGCGTTTTCAATTCTTGGTGAGTTTGAGGTGATGATCTGAGTAGTTTCCATATTAATTATATCTAAAATGTGAGTATATTTTTAAAAGCTTTAATGTCGTTTTCATATTGGTATAAATATCCGTGCCACAGTTTTAGAATCTAGAAAAAAAATAATTTAAAACTTTTAAATTTAATTTTAGGCATAAAAAAAGGGCAGCGAGGCTGCCCTTAGACTTAAAAAAAAGAAATACTATTTAGGTGCTTGTTTCATTCCCTCTTCTACCATTTTATAAAATTGGTCCAGTTTAGGAAGCACTATAATTCTTGTTCTTCTATTACGGGCTCTTCCGTCTGGTGAATCGTTAGATGTTAGTGGAACAAACTCGCCTCTACCAGCTGCAACTATACGACCTGGTTCTATTGCAAATTCATTTTGAAGTACTCGCACAATTGCGGTTGCTCTTTTAACACTCAAATCCCAATTATCTAACAAAAGTGAACCTTTGCTTACCGGAACATTATCTGTATGGCCTTCAACCATTATTTCAAAATCAGGTTTCGCTTTTACTACAGTAGCAACTTTTCCTAACACTGTTTTAGCTGCATCTTGAACTGTATAACTTCCACTTTGGAAAAGTAGTTTATCAGCAATAGAAACAAACACTACTCCTTTTTCAACATTAATTTCAATATCCTGGTCATTTACATTTCCAAGAGAGCTTTTAAGACTTGTAACGATTGCAAGCGTTACTGAATCTTTTCTTGTCAAAGCGTCCTGCAAACGGGTTATCCTTACATCCTTTTCTTTGATACTTTCAAGCGACTTCTCAAGATTTGCAGCACCTTTACTTGTCAACGTAGTCAAATTACCTACATTGTTAATAAGGTCATCAGAGTTCTTTTTCAGGTAAGCATTTTGCTCTTCCATAGCTCTCAATCTTGCCAAAGCTTCAATTTTTTCTCTGTCGCATTCTATAAGTTTGGCACTTGCCGCACCCATGTCTGACATAATGTTTTTGTTCCTTGATTCAAGCTCTCTGTATTTCTTTTTTGTTACACAAGACGAGAAAGATCCCGCTGCTAAAATGATTGCAACTACACTTACTTTATTCATACTCATTTATTATAATTTAAAAATTGGATTTAATACAATAATACAAACTTAAAATTTAAGCATTCAAAAAACCCATTTACCTTGATAATGATTAAATGTTTTAACACAAAAATAGTAAAAATCCGTGCCACATATTTTATTTCATTATTATAAACAATTGATAATGAACATAGTTTAAATTTAAAGAAATCTTCAAAATGCTAATATTACTAACTGGTGCTACAGGCCTGATCGGAAAAGAGTTAATAGATAAATTAATTTTATCAGGCCACCAGCTTCACATTCTTAGCAGGGGCAAAAAAAACAACACTCAAAACATCAATTATTTTAAATGGGATCCTGAACATAACATAATTGACAAAAACGCATTTAACAATGTTGAAGCAATTATTAACCTGGCCGGTGCAAATGTTGGTGAAAAACGCTGGGACAGAGAATTCAAGAAAGAAATACTAGATAGCAGGATCCTTTCTACCCGATTACTAACAGAAAATATTATTGTTTATGGAAGCTCAGTTAAAATCTTCATAAACGCATCAGCAATAGGTTTTTACGGCAATATAAATAAGGAAAAACCAATGGTTGAAGACGATAGACCAGGCGATGACTTTCTTGCTAGTGTTGTAAAATCATGGGAGGATGAACTTTTCAATTTTCCCTTGTTAGGGATAAGAAAAGTGGCTTTAAGGTTAGGAATTGTTTTGTCGAGAAAGGGAGGAGCTTTACCAAAAATGAAAATGCCGATTAAATATGGAGTTGGAGCACCATTGGCTTCTGGAAGTCAATATATTTCATGGGTTGATATAACAGACGTGGTAAATGCTTTTATTTTTTCCCTGGAAAATGAAGAAATAACCGGTCCATACAATGTGGTTTCTCCAAATCCGGTTACCAATTCTGTATTGACTCATGCCATAGCAAAACAACTCAACAAGCCAATTCTGGTGCCAAATATTCCTTCTTTTGCGTTGAAGTTGATGTTGGGGGAATTTGCAAATTCGGTAATTGGAGGTATAAAAGTGTCTCCCAAAAAATTATTAGATGCTGGATTTAGGTTTCAATTTCCTGAACTGGAAAAAAGCCTGAAGTTAAATCTCTAATAAAGAGCTTATTACTTTTTACCAATCAACTTCAAGATCTTCCTTTTCCAGTATGGCTTTTTAAGAAAAGCCTGCTTTTCCTTTATTAATTCCATCGGTAAGATTTTATCTATATCTACTTGCCATCGTTCAAATTTTACATTTTTCCTTTCTTCGAAAAACTGCTTTAATGTTTCCCTGTATTCTTTAAAATCCCAATAATGAAAAATGGTACTCTCACAGGAAAGGCGTTCTCTTTCAGAGAAGTAATAAGAGAAAGCCATTTGTTCCATTACATGTTTTTGATAATTAAGGTACAGATCGTCTGCAAGTGACAGGACATTGTTTAAAATACTTATATCATCAGATTTAAATCCTAAAACTCCTGCATTCCACATGTTGGTTGAAGAAGGAATTGTTAAACCTCTAAAACTATATGACTTTAAAAAGACTTCCAATTTTTGAAAAACCTTATTAACAGAGCTGTTCAACATACCTTCATTGGTGTGCATTACAAATTTGTCATTTTCAATAAGGGTAAATAATTCTATTGGAGATTGAAGAAAATAGGTATCTGTATCACAATACAGAATGTTTCCATTATGGTTTGCAGAAAAATCAAGCAGCATTTCTATTTTCGCGCGGTGCACAAAACCTTGTTTTCCTTGCCACTTTTCCCATACCAGCTTTTCAGTAACAATGTAATTTATGTCAGTATTTAAAAATCTTCTGAAGTAATCCGGAGAATCTGTATATATAAAAATAGTTGGCAAGTCTTTGGCTTTTGTCACTTTATAAAGCGAGGCAATTGAAACCATTGCTTCGTTCAATACATCGGTAATCCCATAGGCCTGGTAAACTAAAAAATTGGTATTGCGAATCATAATAAGGCCAATCTGTGAATTATCTGGTTAATCAGGAAACAAAATTGCTATAAAAGTGACAGAGAAGAATATCTTTTGTCGATTAATAATTTAAATTTACGACAACACGCACAGAAACATTTATACTTTTAGTTTGGTACGGGATAAAATTTACACTGAACCACTTTTAAAAATCACCGACGATCGTTTTGAGGCTGAAAACCTTTTACATTATCGGTTATTTCTTCTTGTTGGTCCTGCCAGGCTTAATTTTTGTGTGATAGATTCAGAAAGCAACAGGTGTCTTGCCCTTGAATCTTATGTAACAGATGTAAATCCTGAATCGCATCTGTTTGCAGAAAAACTGTCAAACCTCGTTGAAAACCATCCTTATTTACCAGCGAGGTTTTGGAAATCGGTTCACATTTGTGTGGCTAATGACAAGTTCACCCTTATTCCATTAAGTCTTTACAAAGAAGAGAATTCGCTCAACTACCTGAAACTTAACTGTGAAGTAGATACATCTATTGAAACAGTTTCAGCCTATACACACAAGCAAGCAGGTATTGTCAATATTTTTGCACTAAACGATAACTATCATCGCTGGATTAAATCGTTTTACCCGGGCAAAAATGTGCAATTTATGCACCACACAACTCCTTTGATAGAGGCTTGCTTAAGACAACCGTCTGGCACATACCAGGCTTCTGTGTTGCTTTGTGTGGGCCTTGAGTTCATGAGCATAATTGTACGTGAAGGATCCCACCTGAAATTCTGTAATAAATTTTTCTTTAAAACTGATGAGGACTTTTTGTATTACATTTTTCTGGTGATGGATGAATTGGGACTTGGCCAAACCACCACAATAAAAATATATGGAGAATTAAATACTCATTCTCCAAAATTTGCTGGATTAAAAAAGTATTTCCCCAACGTATTTTTTGGCCAGCGCCCTTCCAACATTCAGTTTGGCTACGTTTTCGACGAACTACCGGAACATAGTTACTTTGATTTATTTTCGATTTGTTATTGTTTGTGAGAATATAAGAACTCCACCGGACAATGTCCTCCCTCTTCTATTTGGATTTAAGTGACCCTTCGGAACACCTAAATCAGTGGTGTACTTTGCCAGATTCTCCAATTTTTGACCTGAATATTATATGAACGTGAATTATACACTTACAAAATACTAAAAGTTGTTGGTCAAAAGACACAACAACAGCAAGATTAGAAATTACCACCAGAACTAAAAACAAAACGGCCAAAAGGAATAATCCAATCAGCCGTTTTAAAATTCAACAATTCAATTTTACCTAATCAAAGTAACACTTCCATTTAGTTGGTAAGGGCCTTTGAATTCTTCAATTTTTCCTTCGTAAGTAATGATGTATGGATATGAACCCATTGGCATCTCTTCTCCTCTGTATGTTCCATCCCAGGCATAAACTTTGTTTCCGGTTTCAAACACACTGTTTCCAGGAATATCTTCTAGGTAGTATATTACTTCACCCCAACGGTTAAATATTAACAGTTTAAAGTTTTTAACAAACTTGTTACCAAATATCCTGAACACATCGTTTTTGCCATCACCATTTGGTGTAAATGCATCTGGTTTGAAAATCCTTGGCTGACATTTCTCAATCAATGTTACACTGTCAGAACCGGTACATTTAAACTCGTTTACAACAACTACTTTGTATTTGCCTTCCTGAGTTACAGAAATTTTTCTTGTAGTTTCTCCTGTGCTCCAATTGTAGGTTCCTTTAGTACCGGCATCTAAAACAACTGCAGGGATTGGCATATTTGGATCGCCATCTGTACAAAACTCCTGAAAATCAGGGAAACCAGGGTTTGGACTAGGGTTTGATATAATAGATGAAGTATCCTTATATGCACACTCTCCTACTGTTGTCGTCAGAACATAACTACTCGTATCTGATTTCAATTCAGAGCTTGGAGCAGTAATGGTTAACAATGAGGAGGTTTCTCCATTTGGAAGCCACTTATAAGTAATCCTGGAAGAACTAAAGTTGATTGGTGTTCCATCCATTGTAAATTTGGCACCTCCACAAAGTGTGGTATCAATCAACTTTCTATGGACAGGTGCAGGAATAGGATAAACTATTATGCTGTCTCGGCCTATACAGAAATTGACATCTTTCACAACTACATAATATACCAACGTGTCTTTACCAACATTTATGGTAACTTTATTTCCAGTGTCTGACAACTTGTTGATATTTGGTTTTCCGTAAGTTCTGGTTGTCCAGTCATATCCTTTATTAGGATCGACAAAATTCACTTCAACTGTCGATGCAGTGTTTTGACAAATAATTTTGTTAATACCATTTAAAGACGGCACAGGGTTAACTTTGGTTGCAGCCTTAACAGAACAATTGTAAATAGAGAACACATTCGCATAATTACCTTTCTGATCTGGAACTATTGATGAATGATTTTGAGATACTAACAAATCATCCTCTCTAAACCATTGAAATGCACCGTCAATAGTATCTTTAGGTATTTTATTTGAAATAGGTTTTACAAGATCAAACGCACAGAATGGTGTTGGATATTCCAGGACTGGCGTTTGCATTACTGCAACTGAAACTGTATCTGAGTTTTTACATCCCTTATTGTCAGTTACTTCCAGTTTGTAAGTAGCATTCGCATTTAAAACTCCTGTACTTAAAACAATATTATCAGCTACTGAAGTATTGGATGGTAATTGAGTCCATGAATATTGGACAACATTATTCTTAGTTAATGCAGCAATTTGCGTACCTGTTCCTATACAAATTTTCTGGTTTTTGCCAGCATCTGCAATTGGCACTGGGCTAACATTTATAGCAATAGATTGTGAAACTGGTTTACAGGTTTTATTGTCTGCAGTTGTAAATGATAATTGTACCTGACCTGTAGTAAAATCATTAAATCCTGGGAAATACTTCGCTGTATCTGACTTCGAATTTGGTGAAAATGATCCTGTTCCAGAAGATTTCCATTCACCAGCTCCAGTTGAAGATTTACCTGATAAAGAAATTCCTTTTTGCGTTACACATATGCTTGCCGCTGACCCGGTAACTGTTGGAGCTTTTCTTATAGTTACCAAAATACTATCTGAAACAGCATTACAATTCCTGATTCCGGTACTGGTAAGTTTTAACTTCACAGACCCAATGTTCTTATCTAAAGCAGATGGAACATAAACCGGGTTGATTGAAGTTGTTGCTGGCAAGAAGTTACCTGATCCTGTGGTGGTCCAGATTCCGCCTGTAGCAAATTTGATGCTTGCCGAAAGTTTCAAAGAATCAATGTCAGCACAAATTTCTACCGCTGTTGCAGGAATTGTTACAACAGGTGGTTCAGTAAAGTTCACAAACATCTCATCTATAACATCTTTACAAGTGGCAGGGCCGTGTGTCCTCAACTTCATTTTAATGGCACCTGCATCCAGATTACTTTGCAATGGAATCACTACTACTTGTAATTTATTAGAATCAGGGAGTATTTTACTAACCGGAGAAGAAGAGTGCCAGCCCGATTTATTCGCAACAGTTATCGCACCTTCCAGATTAAAGTTTGCATTGTTTTTGCAAATTTCCTGATCAGGACCTGCATCAGCTGTAGGAACAGCAGGAATCAGCTTGATAATTTTTACCTTCGAAACAGTATCGCAGCCAATATTGCCATCTGATTTAAATACCAATGCTATTTGTCCGCGTTTTCTATCGTCCTGTGAAAATCTGTAAACCGGGTTGGAGATAAACGCATTTGTTTCAAATACTCCTGTACCTGAAGAAGCCCAGAAACCTGGTACAATTTTGCCAGCAACCTTTGCTACAGCACTTACAAATACTGTGTCTTTATCAGCACAGGCACTAACGGTATCTGCCGGAGCATTAAATTCAATAATTGGAATAGGCAAAATTGTGATCAACACGTCACTACTTGCACCGCTGGTACATTTTCCTACAGTGTTATATGCTGTAAGACGTAAAGTGACTTTTGAGCTATCCTTTCCATTGCCAAGTTCAACAATAGATGGCTGGAAAACTGAATTTACTTTCATTGAATCTTCAAAAGTTCCCCTATTTTCTGAAGGTAAAGTAAGAGATGACCAAACTGATCTGTTGGCATTCAAAACTTTTCCACTAAGTACAATAGCTGAATTGCTTGCACAGACAGTTTTAGGAAGACCAGCATTAACAGTAACTGTCGGTGCCTCCTGGAAATTAAGCACTTTCACGTCTTTTACAGGTTTACATAAACCTTGTGCTGTCGATTGTAAAACAAAAAGGATAGCTCCTTTTTTGACATCAGCAGCCACAGGAGCGTATTTCACGACAAGGTTTGTTGTAGAACTTGTAAATGATTGTGAGGCGGCGGTAGACCAGTTAGTCGCCGTAATTACAGCGTTTTTAGTACCATTAAGTTGAATTAATTTATTGTCGCTGCAAACGGTTGTATCATTACCTGCAAAAATAACAGGGCGAGGGTCAATGCTAAGTTGCGCAGTTTTGCTTACAGGAGAACAGTTACCATTATTATCAGATATAAACGTAAATACAACATTACCAGCTGTTTTGTCAGATTCACTCACATTATATATAGTTAAAAATGCTGCTGGTTCTGAAATAATACCTTTTCCTGTTGAAGACCATAACCCTGCATTTGCACCTCCAGTTACATTTCCGTTAAGAAGAATGGAATTAGAATCAGCACAAATTTTGGAAGGAACACTTAAAGTAAGAAGAGGTGCAACTGTCAGTTTTACATTTAATGTATCCCTGGAAGGTTTACAAGCACCATTTCCTGTTGACATTAACAAGAAGGTCACTTTCTGATTTGAAGAATCAAGTGAAGAAGGATTATAAGAGGTTATAATAGAATCTTTTTTTGAAAGGAATGTACCAGATCCTGTAGTATTCCACTGTACTCCTTTTGCAACTCTTATAATAGATGCTTCAAGATCTAATAGTCTGTTGTTTGAACAAACACTAAAATCAGGTCCGGCATCTATTTTTGGTGTTGCTGTTAAGGTGATTTTTTTGAAATCAGCCAAGGGCTTACAATTGCCATTTCCTGTAGTAATTAGCTTTAGCAATACTTGCCCGGAAGCAATATCTCCGCTGGAAGGAAGATATTTATCAATTAATGTTGAACTTGTTATTGCCTGGTTAGAACTGAATTTACCAGTTCCTTTTTCAACAGACCAAAGTCCACCACCTGCATTTGTTACCGCTCCGTTAAGAGCTATGAAGGAAGTATCACCACAAACTGTGCTTTCAAGGCCTGGATTCAGGGTAGGCCTTGGTTTGACAATCATTTCAAAACTGTCTTTCTCCGAAACACAAGTCCCGATCGCAAAAGAAGTTAATGTGAATTTTATTTTAGCACCATTTGTCCGCTCATCGTCATTAGGAACGTACCTGGTAATTACCTGGTTAGTATCTGTGAATGAACCTAATCCATTATGGGTCCATTGTCCACCGTTTACAACTGTAACTTTTCCATTTAATGGAATGTAAGCAGTGTCACCACAGACTGCATCCACCGGCAGGTTTACTTGTACAGAAGGGGAAGTAGTGAAATTAATTCTTAAAGTGTCAGAAACTGGTTTACAAGATGCGTTGTCATTAGAAGTAAATAGAAGTGTGGCAAAAGAATTTTGTTTCTCTTGAGTTGAAGGAATATAATCGTCTGATAATAATGTAGAAACACTGGAACCTGAAGATTTAAATTGACCTGGACTAGCAGAAAGCACTGTCCATTTTCCGACACCTATACTCGCTTTTGATACTTTTCCGGTAATAGGAACACTAGGTGCATTTCCACAAACATCAAAATCATTACCACTGAATACCTGAGGAGCTGGAGTTATGATGATATTGAATTTCTTATATTCAGGTTTACAGATTTTTGCATCATCTAAAACTTTAACTTTTATTGATATGCTTTCAGCTGATATATCAGATACAGAAGGTGTGTAAGTAGTTGAAGAAGTTAGACTATCACCAAAAACTCCAGTTCCATCAGTAATCCAGGAAACTGTTGATCCTGTAGAATTATTCGCATTTATGTTTACAGGCCCTGCATTAGCGCAAGTAATTTTATCAGAACCGGGATTAAATGTTGGCCCAGGATTAATTGTAACGTCAATAGTGTCACTTTTTTGAGTACAGGTCCCTCCGGGAGTAGATGTAAATACTAAAGACACAAATTTATTAGTATAATCATCATCTGAAGGGAAATAGGAACCGCTTAGCGCAAAAGCATTAGGCTTAAAACTACCTGTTTTACCAGTTCCGATTTTACTCCAAAATCCTACAGATCCAGACGCATTTAATCGAACAGAATCAACATTAGTACATATAGTTTGATCGATGCCTGCATTTACCAAAGGAGTAGGAACAAAATGCACTGTGATAGTATCCTTAAATGGTTTACACTGCCCCTGGCTGGTAGTTTCAAATTGAATTTGAACCTCCCCATTTAATAATGCTTGTTCAGAAAGTGATGTGTTATAAATTGATGATAGAGAGTTTTGATTTGTAAAATTACCGGGGTCTGGGCTTAAGGAAGTCCAGGTAAATGCAGTAGCTATATCATTATTTTGAACCGCATTCAATTCAACATTTGTACTTCCCTGACATGTAGAAACATCTGTTAATGACAAAGTTGGACGTTGAGTAATATTGATTGTAGAAGTAGCTTTTGCCTGACTGTTAATACAAACCCCACCTCCGGTTGCCACAAGCGTTACTGTTGCTTTTCCATTTGCTATTTGAGTTGGAGAAGGTTTGAAGGTTACGTTTTGTGAGGTATTAGAAGGAACAAATCCACCTTGTCCTGATGCAGTTGACCAGAATATACTATTTACATTTCCTGACAAAGATGGTGCAATAAGTACTCCGGCAGAATCGGAACAAATTGTATGCGAGGGAATTGAAACAATCACCGGTGCTTTGGTAATAGGAACTTCAATGCTATCTGTATATGCTTTACAACCATTATTGTTTTTGCTTGTAAGATAAAATTTAACCTTCTCATTGATAATATCTGTTGTAGTGGGAGTATAGCTAGCCTGCAGACCCTGACCGGAAGAAACCAATGGACCACTTCCTGAAGTTTTCCATTGTCCACCGCCTGCATTTTGTACTGATCCATTAAGAATAATACTTGGTGCGTCTGAACAAATACCCGTTGTGTTGCCTGCATCTACTACTGGTATAGGAATAAATTTGACATTCAGTGATTTGCTGACCGGTTCACAGACGCCACTTCCAAATGTTACATAATTTAATACAAAATTGTTTCCCGTTACATCTGAAGAATCAAATACATAGGAGGTAATACTTTGTGAGTTATCAGGAGAGAATGTCCCTTTGCCATTAACAGGTACCCATGAAGCACCTTTGGCATTTTTAAATGATCCATTTAGCGTAACTTTTCCTGCATCTTTACAAATTGTCTGGTCAGTACCTATTGTTACTTCTGGTACTGGGACAAATGAGTAAGAAACCTTACTACTCACAGGATTACATAAACCATTGTCTTTAGTAGTAAGTGTCAGTACTACAGACTTTAAAATTTTATCCGAAGCAGAAGGGAAATATTTTCCAAATAAATCAGTACTGTCACTGAAGGTACCTGAACCTGAGGTTTTCCATACTCCAGATGTTGCAACTGTAATGGATCCTGTTAAATCAATGTTGTTTATAGAAGCACAGAACTCTTCACTTTTACCTGCATCTACTGTAGGGGCTGCACCAACAGAGACAACAAGGGAGTCAGATACCTTATTACAAGTTCCAATACCAGTTGCGGCCATTGAAAATTTAACTTTACCATTCTTTTTGTCTTCCTGGGTTAGTTTATATACAATATTTGTCGAATCTCTTTTAGGAGAAATAATACCTTTTCCCGAAGTAGACCAAAGAACTCCCTGAGCGGCTATTTTTGTACCAGTAAGATGGATAGTATCCTTATCAGCACAGACTTCCCTATTACCACTAACAGTCACTTTTGGAGCAGGAGTAATATTTAAGAATAAAGTATCGTGGTATATTTTACATTTCCCTACACCACTTGTGGTATATATGATATTCACCTTGCCATTGCTAATGTCTTCTGCTGTAATTAAGTAACTTGACAATTTCGAAGAATCTGTCGGAGCAAATTTACCTTTACCAGAAGCAGACCATTTTCCATTTTTTGAATTACCAAATGATCCGGAAAGATCTAACGAGGTTTTATCCCCGCATTGGGTCATTGTCTTAGGGCCAGCATTGATAAAAGGTGCTGGAGTAATTTTCACGACCAATTGATCGCTCACTGGCTTACATTTACCAGTATTGGTAGTTGTAACTGTCAACGTTACTTGCCTGGCCAATGTATCCAGAGATGATAAAACATAACCATCAATAGCTGAAGTTCCAGATGACGAATTAGTTGAATTGAATTTACCAGAACCAGAGCTTGACCACGAAACTCCACCTGCGACTATAACCGTACTAGTTAGCCTTACTGAAGCAATATCCGCACAAACTTCCTGATCGGAACCCGCAACAACTTTAGGTGCCGGTGTAATTGTTACAATGACATCTTTACTAACCGGTGCACAGGAAGCATTATTTTTCGAACTAAAAGTAAAGGTGATTTTACCTTTTGCTATATCTGCAGCTGTAGGAACAAATTTGACTGATTGAGAAGCTGCATTTGGGGAAAAGTTGTTTCCACCATTACTTGACCAATTCCCGGAACCTGTTGATGAGACACCATCCAATTTTATAAATGAACTATCGGCACAAACTTCAAAATCTGAGGGAACATTTACCGTCGGTTCAGGAGTTAAAATAATACTTACAGTATCACTTTTAGCTTTACATATATTCGTGGCAAATGCAGTAACAACAACATCTACTTTTCCTTTGGCTGCATCATCCTTTGAAGGTTTATAAGCTGTCGAGAAAGCACTTGAATTGGTAAATATTCCATTTCCTAATGTTTTCCATATTACCCCTGTTGCACCTGTAACGTTTGCAGTCAACGGAATAGATACTGAATTTGCACAATAACTCACATTGCCGCCAGCTGACACAGTTGTTGCAGGAGTTATATCGAATGCAACCTGGTCCTCAACAGATTTACATTTATCCGCCCCTTGAACGGTTTTTACTTTAAATGAAACAAAACCCGCATTTCTATCTGTTGGAACCAATAAATAGATTGTTGAAGTATCCTTATCATTTTTGATAGTACCTGCGGCCTGTAGTTTGCTCCACAAAACACCTGTACTATTTTTTGCTTTAACAGATAGTTTTATCGTATCCTCATCTGCACAAACTTTGGTACCTGCCAGGGCATCAATAGTTGGTTTGTCATTGATGGTGACTTTCAAAGAATCTTTTACAGCTTTACAAATTCCGTTTCCAGTACTTGTAATTATAAATTGAAAAATGCCTTTCTCACCTGTCTTAGGTGAATATCTGGCAGAAAGTGCATTAGGATTTATAATACCACCAGCATTTGTTGTCCAGAATCCACCAGTAGCTTTATTATTTAGTAAAGCCGCATTCAGGGCAACACTTGAAGTATCATTACAAATAACAATGTCATTGCCTGCTTCAATTAGAGGGGCGGGCAAAATTGAAATGTCTATAGGACTTGAGTTATTAGGACAGCCAGTTCCTGTACTGGTTAAAGTAAGCTTGAATCCAGTTGAACTCAGATCTGCTTTTGAAGGAATGTAATTAATCTTCAGAGCGGTATCACTGGGAGAAAAACTTCCTGATCCGTTTGAGCTCCATTTTATCGGGAAGTTTCCTGATTTTGTACCAGAAAGCGGAATGGTAGATATATCAGCACAATATTGCTGGTTTCCGCCTGCAGTTACATCGTACTTAGGAGCAATGAGCACATTAAAATCTTTTGTAGCATTTCCACATTGTGGTGTAATGACTTCAATTGTTAATTGTGCAATCCCATTTTTAATTTCTGTTTGCGAAGGTGAATAGGAGGCATTATGGGCAGTATCTGCTGGTAAAAATGAACCGCTTCCTGTTCCAGACCATTTCACTCTTACACCACTTACTCTCGGAGAACTTAATGATATCAATTGTCCTACACAGATTGAAGCTGGTGCAGTAAAAGTAGTTTTAGGGCCATCAAGCACTTTCACATTAATATTATCACTAACAGATGCGCAAGGTCCGGAAACCAAAGTTGTATATTTTAACGTAAATGCTTTATTGGAAATATCTGTAGCCGAGGGTTTGTATTTTGCGTTTTGTGCACTTGCCGAAGGCGAAAATGCTCCTCCACCTGTTTCAGACCAGGTTCCAGGCGAGCCTGATGCAGCCAATTGAAGTAGGCTATCTGAGGTACAATAATTAAGGTCAGGTCCGGCGTTTGCAACTGGTTTTGCTGTAAAAATGAGGTTAAGGCTTTGGTTTACAGGTTTGCAATTTCCCTGTGCCGTAGATGTTAAGGTTAATTTTACAGAGTTCTTATCCTGGTCCTGAATTGTGGGTATGTAAGTTGTAACGAGGCTATTTGCATTTGTAAAGGTTCCATTTCCATCTGTTGTCCATGATACAGAAGTTATTAGACTACTTCCAGTTCCTGTTAAATCCACTGGTGTCAAATCACCGCAAACACTTTTATCACCACCCGCGTTTATTAAAGGAGAAGGAGAAAAATAATAGGTAACAGTATCAGAGACTGCCACACAAGAGTTGTTGGAATTTC
>JACMRH010000250.1 GCA_014376535.1 Cytophagales bacterium
CCTCACGAGTGTTCTGGTATATGGCAAAACAACTTTTGCAAAAGTAATTTGCTACTACTGTTGGGGGTTCACTTAAATGTGAGGCAAACTTCCTTTACTACTGGACATACAGGCAAAAAAGTAATTTAAAACTGAATAGACTTCCGTAACTTGTTTGCTAGCAAACAAAAACCAAGTTATCGTGAAGTCTAATTCAGTTGTATGTGGAGTGCATCAAAAAGTGTGGGGCAAGCACATTTTATTTCAAGAAAATCAGTTTGATATAGCTTATTGAACCTCATTTTCTTTTTGATTCAGAGCATCAAAAATCATTTGCCCCACACTTTTTGATGCACTCCAAACTCTAAAAGATAAAAAAGGATGAGGCTGTTTCTCATAACGAATATACCTCAAAGGGTTATTTGGAACCTCACAACTCTCACCCTTTTCAATTACAACTACAAATTTTAACCTAAATTGAAATATTTATCAAACATAGGAAAACTTCTTATTATATTCCATAAAAAAAACGAGCCAATTTTTAAAATTATAGACCGAACGTTAATAAAATTATGTTAAATTCGATATATTTTTTTCTCCCTACTCTCTGAATTCTACACTGCACATCACCGTCATGAAGGGCAACCACTCCAAAATATTTTAATTATCTGATAATCACACCCTAGTCGCTTTGTCAAAATGTTTTTATTATTTAATTATAATGAAGCCTAAACCACATTTACCGCACAAAACTACCTTAGTTATTGGGACAATTATTAAATTATAGTGGAAACATACCATGGCTACAATAGAACAATTGGATAAAGATGAGTTAATCTTTCTTCGTAAAGAACTTGCCTTCCAAAAGAAAGAAAAAGAAGAATTATTATTGCAATTTAATGCCCTGACTAAAATTGAGGTAGACAAATCAAGCGATACTTACCTTTGTAAGGTTTTGATGCAGTTGCCTGCTGCTATTTGTATGCTTCGGGGAGCTCAACATATACTTTATCTGGCCAATGATACATGTATCGAGCTTATTGGCAATAGAGATTGTATTGGTAAGCCTATCAGGGAAGTATTGCCTGAATTACAGGGACAAGGATTCTTTGAACTTTTGGATGACGTTTACAAGACAGAGAAACCCTTTATTGGCAATGAAATGCTTGTCAAACTTGATAAAGGTTACGGAGAGATTGAAGAAAACTATTTTAATTTTATTTGTCAACCCTCTTATGATTCCCATGGAAGTCTGGATGGCATTCTTGTACACGCCGTAGAAGTTACGGAACAGATACTTTCCCGCAAGAAAATCAAAGAAAGTGAAGTAGAGTTCCGTATGCTCATAGAACAAGCACCCGTAGCTATGGCAGTTTTCAAAGGGAAAGATTACATCGTAGAAGTCGCTAATGAACATTATTTAGCAATAATAGGCAAACCAGCTGCCTTTATCGGCACACCCCTCTTTGAGTCGTTCCCCGAACTGAAAATACAGGGATTACATAGTTTAATGGACAATGTAATGCAAAGCGGAATTCCTTATTATGGAAAGGAATGGGAAACTTTCTTGTTGAGAAATGAAATAAACACGCAGGCCTTTTACAATTTTGTCCTTCAACCCATCCAAGCAGAAGACCAAACCGTTATAAGAATAATTACGGTAGCCAGTGAAGTAACCGAGCAGGTCAATATCCGCAAAAACGTGGAAGTGCAAAACCAATTATTGATCGACTTGCTGATGACCGCTCCCAGTTTTGTAGCTACTCTCAGTGGACCTGACCATGTGTATGAATTAGTAAATGAAAAGTACCAGCGTTTATTTGGCAAACGCCAAATACAAGGCAAACCCCTTATGGTGGCTTTACCCGAATTGGAAGGGCAGGGATTTGATACATTACTTGATGAGGTTTACAACACAGGGGAACCCTATGTGGGAATCAATATTCCCATCACTTTAGCCCGTGATGAAGGGTTGGCTCCAGAAGAAAGATATTTTAATATCAGCTACCAGCCTCTGTATGATGAGAATAAAAAGGTTTTTTCCATTCTTGTTTTTGGTTATGAGGTAACAGAGCAAGTAGTGGAAGCTAAAAGAATTGCCGCAAGTGAAGAACACTTTAGGCTTTTAGTGGAACAGGCTCCCGTGGCTATTTGTGTATTGCGTGGAAAAAACTATGTTATAGAAATCATTAATCAAGGAATGTATGAAATGTGGGATAAAACCTTAGAAGAGACCTTAAACAAACCCTTATTTGAGGTTCTTCCTGAAATGATGGAACAAGGATTTAAAAAATTGTTGGACAATGTTTATAATACGGGCCAACACTTTGTAACAGAAGAGCTTCCAATTGATTTTCATCGGAATGGAAAAATTGAAAATGCTTTTATAAAATTTGTGTACGAGCCCTTACGGGAAGCCGATGGAACCGTTTCAGGGGTTATGGCTTTAGCCCATGAAATTACCGAGCAAGTTCTTTCAAGAAAAAAAGTAGAAGAAAGCGAAACCAAGTTTCGTACCCTCATAGAAGAAGCACCCGTGGCAACTTGCTTCTTTACTGGAAGAGAAATGAAGATAGAAATTGCCAATGATATAATGATAGGATATTGGGGCAAAGGAAAAGAAGTTATAGGAAAAAAAGTATCAGAGGCCATTCCAGAACTACAAGGGCAACCTTTTCTTCAGCTATTAGATGAGGTATTCACCACGGGTAAAATTTACGAATCAAAAAATGCCGTTGCATACGTGGAGTTAAATGGTGTGATGGATACTTGCTATTTTGATTACACCTATAAACCTATTCGTAATGCTGCTGGCCAGGTATATGGTATTATTAATATGGCCGTGGATGTGACCGAACAGGTGCTTGCGATGAAAAAGTTAAAAGCAAGCCAAGAACAATTCAGTGCGATGGCCGATAATATTTCGCAGTTTGCTTGGATGGCTGATGAAACTGGCTGGATTTATTGGTACAATAAACGCTGGTATGATTACACGGGTACCCACCCAGAAGAAAAGCAGGGATGGGCCTGGCAAAAAGCCCTTCATCCAGACATGGCACAGGATGTAATAAAGCGTTTTAATAAAGCTATTGAAACAGGAATAGATTGGGAGGATACTTTTTTGCTACGGGATAAAGATGGAATATACCTTTGGTTTCTCTCCCGTGCGGTTCCCGTAAAAGACCAGGAAGGCAAAGTCATTAGGTGGTTTGGAACTAACACGGATATTACCCAGCAAAAAGAATCCAATAAAAAAGCTGAAGCCGCCACTCTCCTAGCAGAAGAGGCGATGAAAGCAAAACAGCAATTTTTGTCCACCATGAGCCATGAAATTAGAACACCCATGAATGCCATCATTGGGTTTACTAATGTGGTGCTAAAGACAAAGTTAGACGATAAACAGAAAAAATATATAAATTCTATTAAAGCCTCGGGCGATTCCTTGATTGTATTAGTAGATGATATCCTTGATCTTGCCAAAGTGGATGCTGGAAAGATGGTTTTTCAACTGATTCCGTTTAAATTAGCTGAATGTATTATTACATTACTTCATTTATTTGAAATAAAGAGTCAGGAAAAAAATATTGAATTAGTGAATAAATACGATTCTACTATTCCTGAAGTTTTACTGGGCGATTCAATAAGGTTACACCAAATATTGATGAACCTAATGAGTAATGCCATAAAATTTACCACAAAAGGAAAAATAACCCTGCGTGTTTGTTTGATAGAAGAAAATGATGAAAAAGCAACCATCAAATTTTCGATTACAGATACAGGAATCGGCATTCCTGAGAATAGATTAAAGGATATTTTTGGTGCCTTTCAGCAGGCAACCAGCGATACGTCCCAATTATTCGGAGGGACTGGTTTAGGTCTTGCTATCGCTAAACAATTGGTAGAACATCAAGGAGGAACACTCTCAGTAACAAGTAAAGTGGGTGAAGGATCAACTTTTAGTTTTGTGCTAAGTTTTAAAAAAACCAAAGTAGAACCCGTAGAACCCGTAGAACCCCAAAAGATAGAGACAGAAATAATCTTGGCGATACAAAATCTAAAAATATTAGTTGTTGAAGACGTTAAGCTAAATCAGCTTTTAATGAAAATAATATTAGAGGATTTTGGCATTGAAGTAGATCTAGCAGATAATGGAAACATAGCGGTAGAAAAATTAAAAATAAATAAGTATGATATTATTTTTATGGATTTGCAAATGCCCGAAATGAATGGTTTCGAAGCAACCG
>JACMRH010000251.1 GCA_014376535.1 Cytophagales bacterium
GGCGGAGGAAGTTGGGCAACTGCCATTGTGAAAATTCTTTCTGAAAAAGATGTGAAGATTCGCTGGTGGATGAGGAATAAAGAGGCGGTTAATCATATTAAAACCTACCATCATAATCCCAAGTATTTAAGTGATGTTGAAATAAACGTCAAAAAGGTAAAGCCGGAGACCAATATCTTAAAGGTCGTAGAAGATGCACATATCATTATACTGGCTGTTCCTTCTGCATTTTTAAAGGAAGTCTTAAAATCTCTTGATTCATCCATGCTTCGTGGAAAAACGATTGTTTCTGCAATAAAAGGAATAGTTCCAGGTGAAAATCTTTTGATATCTGATTACCTGGAAAGAGAGTATGGTGTTTATCCTCCTGATTATTGTGTTATAGCTGGTCCATGTCATTCTGAAGAGATAGCGATGGAAAAGCAATCTTTTTTAACTGTTGCTTGCCAGGAATATGATACTGCATTTCAGTTTTCTACTACTTTAAATTGCAGATATGTTAAAACCCAATTGAACACGGATGTTGTAGGAGTTGAATATGCTGCAATTATGAAAAACGTTTATGCAATTGCATGCGGCCTTGCTAAAGGGCTTAATTATGGAGATAATTTTCAGGCTGTACTTGTTTCAAACGCTATGCAGGAAATAAAACGTTTTCTGGACGCCGTAAAACCATTAAGCACCCGTGATTTAAATGCTTCAGCCTATCTTGGTGACCTTGTGGTTACTGCATATTCGCAATTCAGCAGGAACAGGACATTTGGTAACATGGTCGGACATGGATATTCTGTAAAATCTGCACAAATGGAAATGAACATGGTGGCAGAAGGCTATTATGGAACAAAGTGTATTAATGAAGTAAATAAGAAATATGTTGTTGACCTTCCGATTTGCAAGGCAGTTTATAATATTCTGTATGAAAAGATATCTCCGGTAACAGAATTTGAAATCCTCAAAAATTTACTACGATAGGAATGAGGAATACATTTTTAATAGCATTATTATTTTTTATTCATTCGCACTCCATTTTCTCGCAGCAAAACTTGTTGCAATCTGGTCCAATGGTGGGCTATTCAGAAATGAAGGAAGTAATTCTTTGGGTGCAAACTAAAAGTAGTGCAAAAGTAAAAATTGCCTATTGGATAAAGAATAGTCAAGCAAAATTTTATACTGAAGAAGTTTTGACAAGTAAAAGTCATACTTATTCTGCCAAATTAATAGCAGACAAAGTATTACCTGGTAAGAAATATGATTATGAAATTTATATAAACGGCAAACTTCTTCATTTCAATTATCCCTTAGAATTTCAAAGTCAGTTTCTTTTTCAGCATCGAACCAGTGCCCCTGATTTTAGCTTTGCAACGGGAAGTTGCGCTTATGTAAATGATTCTATTAATGATAGACCTGGTAAGCCATTTGGCGGTGGCTATGAAATCTTTTCTTCTATTTTGAATAAGAAGCCTGATTTTATGCTTTGGCTTGGGGATAATTTATATCTGCGGGAACCGGATTGGAACACCAGAACAGGAATTGAATATCGATATACTCATACCAGGTCATTGCCAGAATTACAACCTTTATTCGGTTCTGTCCATCATTACGCCATTTTGGACGACCATGATTATGGGCCAAACGACGGCGATCGTAGTTTTTGGAACAAAAATGTTTCCATGGAAATCTTCAACAACTTCTGGTGTAATCCTAATACAAATCTTACAGGCAAAGGAGGCATTACAGGAACATTTCAGTGGAATGATGCTCAATTTTTCCTTATGGACAACAGATGGTTCCGAAGTCCTAATGACAGGTCTGTAGGCAGGAAGGAATACTTAGGAGATACTCAAATTGAATGGCTTAAAGATGCTCTGAGTTTCAGCAAAGCACCATTCAAATTTATCTGTATTGGAGGACCTGTTTTGAATCCAGTAAAAGCCAAAGAAAATTACAGCAACTATAGCGAAGAAAGAGACTCTTTATTGAAATTTATTGAGGAAGAAAAAATCACTGGAGTAATATTCTTAAGTGGCGACCGCCATTTTACAGAGATTACAAAACTTCCCAGAGAGAAAAGTTATCCGTTATTTGATATTACGGTTTCACCACTACTGTCAAGGGTTTACAATGGTGAGGAAGCAAACAACCTTCGTGAACCAGGAACAAGGGTTGGAGAAAAAAACTTTGGCATTTTTAAAATCGACGGTGAAACATCTAATAGGAAACTGAACATTACAATTTTTAATTCCAAAGGAGAATTCATTTGGACAAGGAATATTTTTGCTAAAGATTTAAAATAATTACCATCATAAATATGGCAGTATTTGAGGAAGATTACAGGCCAATAAGCTATTCACAAACTACATTAACTGAGTTGATGATACCAGCCTATGCAAATTTTGGCGGCAAAATACATGGTGGAATTCTATTGTCATTAATGGATAAGGTAGCATATGCTTGTGCATCCAAACATGCCGGCAACTATTGTGTCACCGTTTCCGTCGATAATGTCGATTTTTTGCAGCCAGTTGAAGTTGGAGAGATGGTTTCCATGAAAGCCTCTGTAAACTATGTTGGAAAGACATCAATGGTTATTGGTATAAGGGTGATAGCCGAAGATTTCCGGCAAGGACTTGTGAAACATACAAATACTTCTTACTTCACAATGGTGGCAAAAGATGATGAAGGAAAACCCACACAAGTGCCTGGGTTAATGCTGGAAACAAGAGAGGATGTAAGAAGATACTTAGAAGCAATTAGAAGAAAAGAATTAAAAGGAGTGTATAAATTCGAATTAGACAACGTCAGAACAAACTTATCAGTAGAAGCAGATTTGCCTAAATTGAAAAACGAAAGGTGCGGATTGACTACCGAATTGAAGATGAAGCTTATATAGTACTCAGTACTTGGTATTGAGTACTTAGTTAAATAAAGAAACAAGGAAACTGGTTATTTCAAAAAGAAAGATTTGCATGTTAATAGTAACTCTAAGTACTCAGTACTAAATACCAAATACTATTTATGGATTCTCTCACACAAATTGTACTCGGAGCAGCAATTGCAGAGCTTGTTTTAGGAAAAAAAGTTGGTAATAAAGCTCCACTTTGGGGAGCAATTTGTGGAACTATTCCGGATTTAGATATTCTTTTAAATCCATTTTTGTCTGATTTGCAGGAGTTGGGGTCACACCGGGGATTTTCTCATTCAATTTGCTTTTCTGTTTTACTTGCTCCACTTCTTGGCTTTCTAATTTCTGTTTTTTATAAAAAGAAAGAAGCAAACTGGAAGGAGTGGGCTTTGCTGTGTTTCCTTTCTTTGGTAACACATCCTCTACTTGATGCTTTTACAAATTACGGAACCCAATTATTTCTGCCTTTTTCAAACTATAGAGTTGCACTCAACTCCATTTTTATTGTTGATCCTTGCTATACTGTGCCAATGATGATTTTCCTCATTATAGCCATGTTTATCAACAGGAAGAAAGAATTACGGAACAATTTTAACAAAGCCGGTTTAATCATTGCACATTTTTATTTGTTGTTTACGCTTTTTAACAAGCTTTACATGGGAATGATCTTTGAAAGCGCTCTCAAAAAAAAGTCTTATTCATTTGATAGGTACTATACTTGTCCTCTTCCTTTACAAACTGCACTTTGGACGTGCTTGGCAGAAGATGAAAAGGGCTTTTATGTTGGATACTATTCCTGGTTTGATAAAAGTAAGGATGTTGCCTTTCGCTATATTCTAAAAAATGATATTGGCTTAGAAGAGTTTAAAAAAACCTTTCCTTTGAAAAGATTGGCATGGTTTACCAATGGGTACCACATCTTTACAAGAAAAAATGGAGAACTGTATTTAAATGACTTAAGGTTTGGGAAAACTGGCGGGTCTTTTAATAGTCCGGGAGACTTTATTTACAGCTGGAAAATCTCTCAAAACGATGGAAGTACCGAAATCTCGAAAATTGAACCACCATTTAAATGGGATTCAAAGGTTTTGGAAGAATTGAAATTGCGGATTAAAGGGATTAAAAAGGATTCTTTGTAATTTTTAGATTATTATTTTTTATAGTATTAACAACTATAGATCCCGTAGCAACATTGGTTAGCATCCAACTTTTCGCGTATACCATAATCCAGCCTGTTAATAATACATTTGGAGCTAAAAATTCCCTGATTTCCAGATCTGACAAGGGTAAAATTCAATGGTTTGTCTTTGGTCACTGATTTAATTGTAAGTCTGAAAATCCCTTTTTAGCGATTTCATTGAAATGATGGCATATTTGGAAACATATTATAGATTAATTGAAACAATGTTTTTAAACTGACAACTTATCTTATTCTTTTAGCTACAACAAGGCAGTCGCAGGCAATTCTTTTATTGTTCCAATTATTGTAGTTGAACTTAAAAATCTTGCCTATTTTTTTATGTAAAAATAGAAATGCTCTTCCCATAAATTTTTGAATTGAAGATTGGTCATTTTCCATCCAGAAATTTGCACCTCCTCCATATCCAGAAAATATTACTTCAAATCCAATTTCTTCTAAGACAGAAGCCCATTTTTGTGGGTTCATGCTTGCAATATTATGTCTTTTAAGACCGGGAGTATCGAATAGTAAATGAAATAAATATTGAAATATGCCTTTATAGTTTGGAGTGCTTATAAATAATATACCATTTTGGTCTACAAGTGAAGCATGTTTTAATAATACTTCATCATAATTTTTAAAATGTTCTATAAAACCAAATGAAACAACAGCCTGAAACTTTTCATCTGTCCTTAAATTCATAAAGTCTTGCATATTAATAACTCCTGTTTTGTAGCCATAATTTCTTAAGATTTCGATTAGTCCATTGGTTTTCGGGGTAAGGTCTACACCGTTTAGCTCATATCCAAGATCTCCTAGTACAGACAAATAACCACCGGGAAAGCAACCAATTTCTATTGCTCTGCCTGTTTTAGTTTTTGGTATATATTGTAGAAGTGCTTTTCTAAGAAAATCATCTTCTTCAGGTCTTTGAAACTCAATTTCCTGATAGCCTTTATCCCAATGTTGTTGTTGTACCAAGTCCATATTAAATATTACTTCTATTCTATTGCAATATCTAAAATAAAAAATCTCTTTACATCTTTGGAATAAGTCATTTTGAAATCTGCTGAATATCTCTTATAACTCATTTTTTCCCTTAAATTTGCAATTCATCTTACCCTTTCAATAGAATGTGGGCATTTATCAGGACTTTCTTTGCTTCTTTATTAGCTCTCTTTGTTTTTATCATTCTTGTCTGTTTAATTTTTGCAGGAATAATTTCTGGTTTGCA
>JACMRH010000252.1 GCA_014376535.1 Cytophagales bacterium
CCTGACTTCAAACCAATATCTTCCTGAATCTGCTTTCCCTAGCCAGCTTGAAAAACAAGGCGAAGAAGAAATAGAGTTACACTTTGAAAAAGGTGAACTTAAAGGAATTGGAGCTCAAAAATTCGATAACCCTGTAGATGCAATTCAGCAACTGAATGAACTTGCCAGAAAATATGCCATTGGAAGGGACATTCATGTTGGAGACACTATCATAGGAATAAAAGGCCGTGTAGGTTTTGAAGCCGGCGCACCAATGATCATAATCAAAGCACATCATACGCTTGAAAAACATACACTTTCTAAATGGCAAATGTATTGGAAGGAAATGCTTGGAAACTGGTATGGCACTCTTTTACACGAAGGACAGTACCTGGAACCTGTAATGCGAAACATTGAAACCTTCCTGGAAGATTCTCAACAAAGTGTGACCGGAACGGTGAAGGTACAATTGGCCCCTTATCGTTTTTATGTGATCGGAATTACATCTGAGCACGACATGATGTCAAGCAAATTTGGCACTTATGGAGAAATGAATAATACCTGGAGTGGAGATGATGTAAGAGGCTTCTCTAAAATATTGGCCAATCAGGCCATGTTCCATCAGCTGGTGAATAAGAAAGATTGAATTATGAATTATGAATTATGAATTTTTTAACTAATAATACGTAATTCTTGACCTTACATGTTTGCGTTTGAATTGCTGAACTTCATTTTTGTCAATTTTAGTATAAAAGCATTTTAGTTCTTCTACATCATTAAGATTAACTACAGGGCCTAAAGCAGTTAATCTGGGGTTATTAGAACAATCTAATTTCTTAAGGAATTTAAAATTACTAAGAGTATTTAAATCTGTAATAGCCGTTCCTGCGATTGATAAATTTTGCATAAACGTCATGCCTTTTATTGGGTCCAAACTGTTTATGACATTAAAACTACAATCTAAAGCAGAAAGCTTGGTTAAAACCCTAAGAGGTTCTAATGAAGTAATCCCAGTATTGAATACATTCAATTTATAGAGCTGGTCCATTTGCTTAAGAACATCCAGATTCTGGATGTCTATTTTTGCAAGTGACAATTCCTGCAAGGCGTATAATTTAGATAATACAGACACATTCCTGATTTTTGAATTTAAACTCAGGTCTAGCTTTTTCAAATTTGCCATGTCTTCCAAATGAGAAATGTCTTCCAGGTCATTGGAGCCCAAATAAAGTTCATCCATTAACTTTAGCTTTTTTAAAGGTTTAATAGAACTAAGGCCCAATTTCCCAGCCCATAGTTTTTTTAATCTTACAAGGTTTTCCAGCCCTTCCAAAGAAACAATTTTAGTTCCTTCAATATTCAATTCCTTAAGCAATAGCAAATCGCTAATTTCGTTGAGGTTAGTAGCTGAAGAGTTTTTCAGGTTTAAGCTCTCAAGTTTTTTAAACGAACTCAATACAGTTAGATCTGTAAAGAATTGCTGATTTTCCAGCGTAATAGCACTTCGGTTAGTAAGGTGTGCAATCTCAACGGCAGCAGGAAACTCGGGCAACTTATATGTTTTACGGATATAAACTTTCCAGGCAGAATCTAGCTTTAACCACCATTGCACTTCTTCAGCCAATGGTTCTAAACGAAATTTTTCCCTAGGCTTTGCAATTGCATATATTTTAAAGTTTGACGAAATATTATTCATCCTGTCAAACCTGAAATAAAAGAATAAAGGTTTAGCTCTTTCTTCTACCAATGTATCGCCAGTGCCCGGTTCGATGCTTTCTATTGAAGATATCTTTTCAGCACGGACAACTAAAAAATATTTCCTTCTAAGTTTGTCAAAGCCCATTTGATAAGGGTGAAAAGAAGCAAGCTTTATAGTAAATTTTCCATTTGAAACTTTACCAAGTTCTTTTGCATAATCCAAAATGGGCAGAACCTTTTGTTCATCCGTTTCAAGGTCATTTGGAATTGTTAATTTAGTGCTACTTATGCCTTCTTTGATCAATTTCAAGGCTGCTTGTTTTCTTTTATCTTCAGATGTATCTCTGGCGTAGCAGTTCAAAAAATCCTGCAGTTCATATAAAGCACTATAGGCAGAAGCCTTCTCTCGGGTATTTGGAAAGCCAAGACTATCAGTTTGTGCAAATGAATTGATAGTTAGGCCGAATAATAAGAAAAACAATACTGTTTTTGACATCCTTTGATTTTGTGGTGAAGGAAAGATTTCTTGCTGAAAGTTCCAAGGATTGATATTTAAAATAATCTTTTAATAGATACTTTATAATTGTTGGCATTTCAATTACACA
>JACMRH010000253.1 GCA_014376535.1 Cytophagales bacterium
AAGTTATCGGCATAACCAATTAACTTAAACATAAAAAAAACGTAACAACTCCATAAAACAAAAATCAATTTTGAAAATTCTTGTTAGACTATTTTTTGGATTTTTATCACTCACTTTTGCTTTTGGCGCCGATGTGATTACTCTCACACCCGGAACTAATGAATATACAGCCTCGTATCAGTTTATTGATATTTTTGAGGATTCAAGCAAAAACCTTACTATCCATGATATTTCTTCTAAGGAATATGCAAATCGTTTTAAACAAAATAAAGAACAGCTTCCAAGAAATTATCATACAAAATCTGCTTATTGGATAAGATATACAGTCAGAAATAATTGTGATTCTTCCATAAAGTGGCTACAGGAGTTTTATGATTCTTCGATTGAAGAAATTGCTTTTTTTACCCCTGATGGAAACGGAGGTTATATAGAAACTCAAGCAGGGAACTCATTAATATTCAGCAGGAAAAACCTACAACATAAAAATTTCGTTTTTTTTCTTCCTGACTTTAATAAAAAGCAAATTGTTTATTATGCCCGGATCAAATCCAAGCATCTTAATTTTATGCTATCTGTGGTCAGAACCTACCAGAGATTTAGCAATTATGCTTTAAATGAATATTATTTTCTAGGTGTTTTCTACGGGCTTATTTTTGCAATGGCCATTTACAACCTGTTCATTTTTATAACTACAAAAGATGAAACTTACCTTTGGTATGTGCTATATGTTTGTTCGAATGCGCTTTATTGTATGTCTCTTGATGGAACTGGGTTTCAGTATTTATGGAGAAACCATCCCAACATAAATCCTTATGTATCATCTGTATCACTTTTTATGATGGTGATGTGGGTCCTGCTTTATACGGAAAAGTTTTTAGCTCTTAAAACAGTTGCACCCACCTTTTTTAAGGTGCTGAATTTTATTATCATTTTCAGGATTATCATTTTCATTGCTGAATTTTCACTTGTGCCAAATTTAAAAAACACTATGTTTTTTGATGCTGCCCCAATGGTATTCACCTACATTGCCGTGATATTGGCTTTAAGAAAGGGCTTTGTACCTGCATGGTATTTTGTAATTGGTATTACCTTCTTACTAATTGGATTTGTTGTTTCAAATCTTACAGTAAATAGTTTTTTAGGGTTTTCACTTCCTAACAATATCATAACAGTGTATAGCTTTAATTTTGGTACAGTTATACAAATGATGTTCCTCTCTTTTGCTTTAGCTGATAGAATCAGAGTAATGAAACAGGAAAAAGATGAAGCTCAATTAGGAATTATAAGCCAGTTGAGAGAGAATCAGGATTTAAAGGACAACCTTAACAAAGAACTTGAACAGGCAGTAACTGAACGGACAGCTGAGGTAATTCTGCAAAAAGAAGAAATGGAGGAGCAAAGTAAAAGAATTGCATCACTCTACAAGGAAGTTACAGATAGTATTGAAACGTCTAAAGTTATCCAGCAATCAATCCTACCCAGTACAGGAGTTATGAAGTTGTTCCTTCCTAATTTCTTTATTGTTTATAAACCAAAGGACATTGTAAGTGGCGATTTCTATTGGTTCCATGTAAAGAACCATAAAATCTTTATTGCCGCTATTGACTGCACAGGTCATGGGGTTGCAGGAGCTTTTATGTCCCTTATAGGCTATAACTTGCTTAACCAGATAATGAAGGAAAAAAGCAATGATAACGCTGCCGATATTTTGACAAAACTAAACGCTGATGTAATTAAATCTCTGCATCAGGACGAAGCAGGTGCACTTTCACGTGAAGGAATGGATATCGCACTTTGTGTTATAGATATGTCACAAAAGAAAATCCAGTTTTCGGGAGCTAATAATCCGTTATATCATATAAGAAATAAGGAGATAACCGTTTACAAAGCAGATAGAAATTCAATCGGTATACAAAGAGGAGGTAAAATTGCAGCCTTTACCAACCAGGAACTAGATTTTATTAAAGGTGATAGTATTTATATTTTCTCTGATGGATATGCCGGCCAAATAGGTGGAGAGGACGGACAACAGAAATTTATGTACCCTCGATTTCGAGAATTACTTATAAACAATAGCGACCAACCGATGGAAGTACAGAAGGAAGGGTTGGAAAACGCTATTGAAAACTGGAAAAAAGACCAGGAACAATTGGATGATATTTTAGTAATGGGATTCAGGTTTTGATCGCACTTGCATTTATTTTTTTAAATCTATTCAGCATATTTAATTTATCTCTTAAATTTGCTCGCTTTTTTGCACATAAGTAAACCTCATAAGAAGCACAGAGGATGATTTCGAAGCATATAGTTACCATTACTGTAAACGCTGCCCTGGATAAAACTACAGAAGTAGACAGTCTAATTCCAGATAAAAAACTTCGTTGTTCAGACCCTAAAATAGATCCGGGAGGGGGAGGAATCAATGTTTCCCGTGCAATTAAAAAACTAGGTGGTGATTCAACTGCTATCTATATGGCAGGAGGTTCTACAGGTTCTTGCCTTAAAGAACTCTTAGAAAAGGAAGGAGTAAGGCAGACAATTATTACAACAAAAGCTGCTACACGTGAGAATATCATGGTAGAGGATAAGGCTACAGACAACCAATATCGTTTCAATCTACCAGGAAAACCTGTTACAGAGGAAGAATATAACCGTGTCATTTCTGAACTTGACGTTCTGATTCCAAAACCAAATTTTATAGTTGCAAGCGGCAGCCTGGCACCTGGCATGCCCGATGATTTTTATGCTAAAGTTGCCATGAAGGCAAAAGAAATGGGTGCAAAATTCATCCTTGATACTTCTGGTGAAGCTCTCAAGGCAGCAGCAGGTATTGGAGTTTACTTGCTTAAACCTAATTACATTGAACTTTGTGAACTTACTGGCCGTGATAGGGCTGAACTTACTGATGTGAAGCAGCTTGCTAGGGAAATTATAGCAAAAGGTTTTTGTGAAATAGCGGTTGTTTCTTTAGGCGCAAAAGGTGCAATGCTTGTAAACAAAGATACTATTTACCAGATGAATGCACCTGAAATACCCAGGAGGAGTACAGTAGGTGCAGGTGATAGTTTGGTCGCTGGTATAACTTATTCCCTAGCAATGGGAAAATCTTTAGAAGAATCATTGAAATTTGGAGTCGCCTGCGGTTCTGCCGCAACTATGAATACAGGAACTGAACTTTGTAAACTCGAAGATGTTTTGAGGTTATTACCTTTGATGCCTTAATTCGTAATGCGTAGTGCGATTGGTTCAAAGATATTTCTCATTCAGGCTCTCATGCAAACATCCTTTCTTTTGCCCATGCTCCAAGAGATCCCGATAGCTATTTAGATAACGCTTTCACGGAAGGCAATTTAAACTAGCTGTTAACAAAATTGAATTTTTCTTTAATAGCTATCTGCAAATACCCATTACCCTTAAGCCTAAAACATTCTGTAAAGGTACTATTCGTACAAATAGTACCTTTTTTTGTATATAATGAACGCTATAAAAAGTAACATGACTGAAATAACCAGTGGTGGTATTCTGAACTGGATTACCATTACCAGACATAGAAAAGACCCCATTTGATAGTTCATAAATTTAGTTTCATTCATCTCTTTGATATAAAGCACGGAATGAAAGTAGGATAAACCAGCAACACTTAGCATGAGTAAATTAGGCACCTCTGAATACTCTATCTGAGTAGAGGTATACTTAAACATAAAAATGCCTTCCGGAGTTAACAGTAAAAAGAAGAGAACTAAATAACCGATAAATCTTACTGGTATCTCAATCGGCATATTTAACATCCAGGCCATAGTTTTGTTTTCAAAATCGCGAAGGTGCTGAACAAGAATCGAATGCGCCATGATAGATCCGACCATGGTAATGTATACAAATCGAATATCAAGAGCTTGATTATTTGCAAGATAAAATCCCACCCAAATCAAACCCAGTGAAATACATTTGGTAACAAATAACATAAGTTTCCTTTCAGCCAAAAAATGTGAAACAGGAAACAAATAATAAGGCATTTTCCAGGTCCTTTTAAAGCTGGATATAATAAAAGGAAGCCTTATTTCCTGATGAGGATTTTTAAGTAGTTGATAATAGATAAAAGATAGAAAAATGTTAGTTACAAATAGAAAAAAGATAATGAGCAATGGTTGCAAAACATAACCAGCTGAGAGGCCAATGAATACCGAAAACATTGCATAAAGCAACACAGGGATAAAAAGAATCAGTTGAAAATTGAATAGTAATGAAATGCTTCTAACTGGTTGGCCTAATCCTAAAATATGTAAACAGTCATTTTGTGGCAGCTTAAATTCACGATAAACAAAGGCAAGACACTTATAAGCATAAACTGTCCAAAGCAAAAAGGACGCTAACATGGCTATGGGCGAAGAACTAATCGCAAACATTATTCCATAATGAGCTTCTTTAAGCATTGAATATCCAGGAAACAGACCAAAACAGATAAGAAATATTGTAAAAAGCTGTCCGGCATTTTCAGAATAAAAGGGTTTAATTAGAACCTTATTCAGAAAGGAAAAATCTTTTTCTATACCTGCAAACATATGGTTCCATTTTCTACATGATGAACATAATCCGGTCTGATGGTTTTATTTTCAAATATCTGATGAGAAGATATTAAAAAGCTTGTATTGTATTTCTGTTGATATAAAGTTATCAATTCCAACATGGCGCTTACCGATTTTACATCCAGAGTAACTAAAGGTTCATCCAATAATATTACCTTCGGTAGACCAAGGAATGCAAGAAGTAAGGATAATTTTTTGCCCATTCCTGAAGAATAACTACTAAAAGGCTCCTCCAGAAATTTAATATCAAGCACTTCAGAGATTTCTTCAACCTGGCTTTTACTCGCACCTTTATATTTTTCAAATAAGCTAACCAGATCAGACCCTTTTACCATTGGAGGAAATACTGGTTCTGCTTCAGCGTAATTCACTTGAAACCTGTATTTATTTGGTTTTTCTTTTAGGGAACAATCGTTCAACACTATTTTTCCTAAAAAAGGAAGTATTCCAGCCAAAGATTTAAACAAAGTTGTTTTGCCAGAACCATTTTCACCTTTCACCCAATGAAGTCCTGTTAGAAAGGTGTATTTTTCTGACTCCAGAACAAGCCTGGTTCCGTAATATTTTTTATAGCTTATTAATTGAAGCATCTGAAAATTTGTTCAAGCTAAATTAAAAACACCTACATTATATTACGAAAAATACAGATAAGAGATTGAAAAATAGAACTATTAATAAAGTTTAAGCATAAAAAAAACCCCGGATTTGGATCCGGGGTTTCCTATTATTGATCTAAAATAAATTATTGAATAACGATCCTAGTAAATTCAGATCTATCACTTCCAATTAATTGTATCATGTAAATACCTTTGGCAAAGCCTGCCAAATCAATTGATTCTTTCAATGCATTCAGATTATTAACTGACACGAC
>JACMRH010000254.1 GCA_014376535.1 Cytophagales bacterium
TCTGCCATTAACCACATTGGTGTGGAAGTTGCCCCGCATATTCCAATTGTCTCATTTGAAAAGAAATCTTCCACTTTAATATCAGTTAAGTCAGAAACAAACAATGTATTAGGATTGGTTTCTTTACAAACATTATAAAGAACTTTACCATTTGAAGATTTTTTACCTGAAACAAAAACAATTTTATCATACTTTGAAGCGAAAATCCTCAAATCTTTATCTCTATTAGAAACCTGGCGACATATCGTATCATTTACATCTACTTGAATTCCTTTGTCTTTAAGTGTTTTGGCAATATGATAAAAACTATCAGTGCTTTTTGTTGTCTGACTGAAAAGGGAAATTTTTGAAGGTAAATTTTGAAGGTCAATCTCTTCTAGTTTCTCAAAAACAAAAGCATTGTCATTAGTTTGTGCGCTTAATCCTATTACTTCAGCGTGGCCGTGTTTCCCATAAATAAAAACAGGATCATTTTTATCATAAGTATTTTTAACCCGGTTTTGAAGTTTAAGAACCACCGGACAAGAAGCGTCAATAAGCTCAATATTATTTTCCAATGCCTTTTTGTAGGTTGATGCGGGCTCTCCATGCGCCCTAATCAAAAGTTTACAATTCTGAAGTTTATCAAATTCTTCGTAGTTTATGATAATTAATCCTTTATCCATCAAACGCTTAACTTCCTCATCATTGTGCACAATATCCCCTAAGCAATATAGTTTTCCTTCTTCTTCTAAAATGTCTTCTGCCATTTCTATTGCATAAACTACCCCAAAGCAAAAACCGGAATTTTCGTCAATAGTCACTTGAAGATTTAGTGTAGTTTTCATGGTTTTTCTTTTTTAAACCATTCATAAGCACAAAGGTTTGATAAAAATAAAATTAATGAATATGCATGGTCTTCTAAAGGTATAGATCCTACTCTGATATTGAGATTTTCATTGTTATTATAAACAATTACAGGCCAAGATGTTAATACTCCATTAATGATCCAAAAAGGTATTAAATGAACAAAAAATGCTAACCAAAACTGCCCAAGAATTTTGTTAGGTGCAAAAAGAAAAGTAATACTTAATACTATTGTTAAAACCGAAAAATTAACTGCTGTATAGGTTTTGTCAATATTGCTGATTGCGATTCCGATAGACAGCATAAGGAAAAACAAGGTTAAAGGTTTGGCAACCTTCAATAACCAATCCTTTCTATAATATTGATTTATCGATTCATAAATAAACAAGCAAGCAAAAGGCGTGAATAAAAAAAACAAGTATTCTTCAACCGGCATCAGAAACAACCTAAAGTCTAAAACATAAGCTGGATTAAAGTACCAGATCTTATTAAGGGTAAAATAATAATCCCAAATGGTAAAGAGTGACCCAACAATTAATATCCCGGGAAAAGTATACTTCCACTTTTCATGAAACCTAAGCTTCCTATCGAATGAAAAAATCATTACAGGTATCAGAGTGAAAAGATTTAATATTAAGTAAGTGAATTTCATCAACTTAAATATACAATTATTGCATTGAAAATTAAAATGTAAAAAAAATAATAAACAATTAAATCCAATAACTGTTTCTATCCCGTATGTCTGTTATTAATATTTAAAAACACAAAAATTTAATTTTATGAAAAAGTCGCTTTTAATTTTCTCTCTTGCAATCGGTTCGTTTGTTGCAACAACAACTACCACTTTTGCTCAAAATGAAGTAATGGTTGGTGGAGAAAAAATGTATCCAAAAAAAGATATTGTTGACAATGCAGTTAACTCTAAAAACCACACAACATTAGTTGCTGCAGTTAAAGCTGCCGGCTTAGTAGAAACGTTGAAAAGCAAAGGACCATTTACAGTTTTTGCTCCTGTGAACGATGCTTTTGAAAACCTTCCTGAAGGAACTGTAGAAACTTTGTTAAAACCTGAGAACAAAGCAACATTGACTAAAGTACTTACTTACCACGTTGTATCAGGTAAAATGGATTTCAATGCTATTTCTGCTAAAATTAAAGCAAGTAAAGGGAAAGCAGAAATGAAAACTGTAGCTGGCGGTACTTTAACTGCTAAAATGAACGGTGACCATAATATTACTTTAACTGACGAAAAAGGAAATACTGCAAATATCACTGTGTATGATGTTTATCAGTCAAACGGTGTAATCCATGTAATAGATACAGTGCTGATGCCTAACTAATTTTTTGATTTTACGAATTTTGTTTAACAACGGAGAAGTCCCGCTTTTGGCGGGACTTCTTTTTTTGATACCAATACTCTTTATATTTACATTCTATCCTGATTATAGGATAGTCTAATAAATGTCCTCCAGAAAGAAAGTTGCCATTATCGGAAGTGGGCCCTCAACATTGATGTTAGCAGCTACTTTGGATGAAACTATCTTTGACGTTGTCATTTATGAAAGGAATTACGCTCCAGGAAGGAAATTTTTAGTTGCTGGGGATGGTGGTTTTAATCTTACCCATTCTGAACCAACTGATAATCTCATTTCCAGATACACACCAGCTGACTTTCTACATTCAGCAATAAGCTACTTTACCAATTTGGATTTGCGAACATGGCTTTCTCAAATAGGAATAGAAACTTTTATTGGCTCCAGTAAAAGAGTTTTTCCTGTGGAAGGTATAAAGCCTATTGATGTGCTAAATGCAATTTTAGAAGTATTAAGAAAAAAAAATGTTAGTATCAAAACTTCTCATTTTTGGAAAGGATTTAATGCTGACAATTCTTTATTATTTGAATTCAAAAATTCACAAATAGCAGTAAAGGCAGATTATACCATTTTTGCATTGGGTGGTGCAAGTTGGAGGAAAACTGGTTCTGATGGTGAATGGGCCGGGCTCTTCCTGGCTAAGGGCATAAATGTTTTGCCATTTCAGCCATCTAATTGTGCTTTAGAGGTTGTTTGGCCTGAAAGCCTTAAGACAAAAATAGAAGGAAAATGGATAAAAAATATTTCTGTTTCCTATTCAAATTACAACTCTATAGGGGAAATAGTTTGTACTGGATTTGGATTGGAGGGCAGCCCGATTTATGCTTTAAGTCAATTAGTCAGACAAGAAATAATAGAAAAGAAAGAATGTTGCCTATTTCTGGATTTTAAGCCTTTTTCAAATATTATACAGCTACAAGAAATTCTCCAACAAAATCAGAAGTCAATTACGGAATGTTTGAAAAACAAAATTAAACTTGGCATTACAGAAATCGAATTGCTAAAAGGTTTTCTGAGTAAAGAGGAATTTATTGATCCGAAAAGCCTGGCTTATAAAATTAAAAATTTTCCCCTAACAGTAACTAATTCTGGTCCGATTAATGAAGCAATTTCAACGGTTGGAGGAATTGATTTAAATGAAGTTGATGGCTACTTTGAATTTAAAAAATTGAAAAAGCACTTTGCAATAGGCGAAATGCTTGATTGGGAAGCACCTACTGGAGGCTACCTTTTGCAAGGATGTTTCAGTATGGGTTATTTTTTAGGTAGCAGACTCAACAGTATAGAACAATAATTGTTTAGACACTTGTAGTTCTATTTCCTTTTGTAATGAATCTACCTGAGTTTTTAAATTATCAATAGTAAATAACAAACGGTGTTTGGTATTCACACAGTTAGCTATTAAGTTCAGGAATTTAGTTTTTCTAATACTAATAAAACTGTAATTTCAGAATTTGTCTCCTCTTTCCTGAAATTATCAAATAATAACATTCCTTCAGACATTACACTCTTAACCTCAGCAAACTTCTAGAAAATTATAATAGTATTATTTTTATAAAAATTATAAAATAAATATGCCGTATGATTGGAGATTTAATTTACTTATAGATGCGAAAAAAATGAACCATGATAAAAATATGGAGGGCTTTAAACCCTCCAAAATGCAATAAACTATTTTGTTGTTGAAGACTTGCTGTCTTTCTTAACTGTAGTTGTTGTTGTTTTCTTTACGTTTTTAGTTTTAGTAGTGTCAGATGCTGGTTTTGAATTCTGAGCAAATGAACAGATTGAAACTAGGGCAATTGCAGAAGCTAAAAGAATAGATTTCATAGAATTTTGGTTAAAATGTTAATAACCTCAGTAAAATAACAATGCCATTATTTTATGAAAAGTAAGTCATCAGGTTTGTTACCTTATTCTTTTCTACCAAAACCTGTATTTCATCGCCTTGTTCAAGAATAGTTCCTCCGCTGGGAACGAAATATTTCCCATCCCGGAAAACAGTCACAATCAGGCTGCCCTTAAAATGAGGAATTTCCACAATTGCTTTGTTTGCAATGTCTTCCATATTATCTCCTAAAGTCAAGTTCATAAGTTGCATGTTGCTGGAAGCATAATCGCTGAATTCAATTGGTGATGAGATACGCTTTCCTGAGGGTTTATCCATATTTAAAATTTTAGCAAACCAAGGTAAAGGCCAACCCTGCAAAATGGTCGATGTGATGACGATAAAGAAAACTACATTAAATATCCATTTAGCTTCGTCAATACCAGCTAAAAGTGGAAAGGTGGCTAAAATAATAGGAACAGCGCCTCTTAAACCTACTAATGAAATCAAAGCCTTTTCTTTAAGTCTAAATTTGAAGAAGGCAAGGGATATAAAAACACTAATTGGCCTGGCCACCAAAATTAAAAACAGAGATATAGTGGCAGAAACCCAAATATTACTTAACACCTGTTTTGGAAAAACCAGTAAGCCCAGTGTTAAAAACATTCCAATTTGGGCAAGCCAGGCAATTCCATCAAAAAATCTTACAATACTTTTTTTATGAACAACATCACAATGATTTACAATAAGTCCGGCAATATAAACTGCCAGGAAACCGCTTCCCTTTAATGACGACGTTAAAGAATAAATTAAAACTGCAGCTGCCAAAGTAAAAACAGTATAAAAGCCTTCTATGGGAAATTTTGATTTGTTAAGAATGAAAACCAAAGTCTTACCACACAAATAACCTACTAACACCCCCACTCCCATTTCCAAAAGGAAATGAAGTCCAATTTCCCATATTTTAATATGTTCATTTAAAATAAGTTGAATAATTGAAATAGTTAAAAAGACAGCCATAGGATCGTTCGTTCCAGATTCAAATTCAAGTAAGGCCCTTGTATTCCCCCTCAACCGAATGTTACGTGTATTTAAGATTGAAAATACAGCAGCTGCATCTGTAGAAGAAACTACGGATCCCAGTAAAAAACTTACTAACCATGAAATATCAAGTAAATAGTGTACAAATAGGCCTATTGCAATGGTGGTAAGTAAAACTCCTAATGTTGCTAAGCTTATAGCAGGCCAGAAAGTTGGTTTAACCTCAACCCATTTCGTCTCTAACCCTCCGGAAAACAAAATAAAAAGTAGAGAAACCATTCCTATTGATTGGGCAATTTTGGCATCATCGAAGAAGATTCCTCCTGGACCTTCAGAGCCTGCAAGCATCCCTATACCCAGGAATAAGATCATAATGGGCAAGCCTATATTGTTACTTATTTTTGCAATAAGAATGCTTACAACTATTAAAAGAGAGATTAAAAACAGAAAAGTATTTAGATCGTACATTTATCAAAATCGGGATAATATATACGAAAAAGAGTGTACCAGAGAAACTGCTATTTGAACTATTAATGCTATTATTCAAGAAAAATCATATCTGGCAGAAATAATAGGTGACTACATTTTATTTTAAATCAATTTTTATAAACTGTTTGTAACTAACCCCATATTATTTGTCAATAATATTAACTTAATATCATCTTTCCTTAGAGGCTTAATAACTTTAGGGGGAATGAACAAAAATTTTATCAGAAATTAAATTAAAAATATGTTAGTATTTATAATTCAATTGGCCAACTTGTATTAAATGCAGGAACTTCCTTAAATATTAATGTTAGTAGTTTGTATTCAGGAACTTACCTTGTAAATATTAAAACTGTAAAATCTTCTCTTGTTAAAAAAATAGTAATAAAATAATTTAAACTGAAGCTAAAACCTTCGGATAGTTAAATTTTAAATGAAAAAAGACACTGGTTTGAAACCAGTGTCTTTTTTTGTTAACTCTTCGGCCAACAACCTAGTAATAGACGATCCTAAGTTGCAAGGCCGTATAATTAAACCAAAATAGTCCTTATGATAATTTGATATCTCTCCATTAATGTTAGCCTTAACTGAAGATAGTGGTCAAAATACAAACAGTAAAAGTCCACAACATACAATGAAAGAAATTAATTTTAATTTTAAGGTGTCTAATAAATTTTAAGGAATGAGTACTTTATTAACTACTACAGAATCAATATCTTCTCAAGAAAGCATTCTGCAGTCTTTAATGGATGTTTCTATATCAGGTGTTATCTTATTCAGGCCTATCATAACAGAAAATCTTATTACAGACTTGGAATATATCTGGCTCAATACTTCAGCTCAGCGGATGCTAAAATTAGCAGAGAAACCTGCAGAAACTTTTCTTGAATTATATCCCAATGCGGTTCAAACAGGCATATTTGCGTTTTACAGAGACACTTTTATATCAGCAAAACCAGGAAAATTCAGTATTAATTATTCTTATGACGGTCTTGATAATTTTTTCCATTTGTCAGCAAAGAAATGTGACGATTTATTAGTTGTGAGTTTTGATGACACGGCAGATCGGGACAGAACAAAGGCTGAAGAAGATTTAAGGATTGATAGGTCTTTATTAGTCGAAAGTCAAAAAATAGGAACTCAACAGCTTTTACAATTTAATCAGATTTTTGAGCAAGCCCCCGTAGGTTTTTCATACATGACGGCCAAAGACTTAACAATTGAGATTGCTAATCCTTATATTCTCAACCTTTGGGACAAAACAAAAGAGCAGGCTTTAAACAAAACTTTGCTGGAAGCATTGCCAGAATTAAAAGGACAAGGTTTAGATGTATTATTTCAAAACGTAATCGCAACTGGTGAACCTTTTATTGGGAATGAGTATGAGGTAAAAATGTCAAGAAATGGCATGATAGAACCAAGATATTTCAACTTTATCTATCAACCTTTCAGAGATATTCATGATAATATAGTTGGGGTAATCACTATTGCTCTTGATGTTTCATCTCAGGTGTTATCCAAAAAGATAGTAAATCAATTAAATCTGGAGTTAGAAAATAAAGTTATTGAGCGCACAAAAGAACTTGATACAGCAGTTCATGAGTTGCAATCTGCAAACGAAGAAATATGGGCAACGAATGAAGAATTAAGCGATTCCAACAAAAAACTAACCATTGTAAATTCAGACCTTGATAATTTTGTTTATACCGCCTCTCATGATTTAAAATCTCCTATTACAAATATTGAAGGTCTCCTCATTAATTTATTCGATGAACTTGAATCGCACGAAATAATAAATGAAGGAACAAAGTCATTGATAAAAATGATGCATACTTCTATTCAAAGATTTAAAAGGACAATTTTGGACCTTACCGATATATCTAAGGTTCAAAACCTTCAAAATGACGAAGAAGAAAAGGTTAATTTTGAAGAACTTCTGGAGGATATTAAATTAAGTATTCTTGATAAAATCAACCATTCGAAAGTTAACATTGTCGCAAATTTCAATGACCTAGAAGTAATAAATTTTTCCCGCAAAAACCTGAGAAGCATTCTTTACAATTTGATAGACAATGCAATTAAATACCGCGATCCAGCAAAAAAACCTGAAGTACATATATCATTAAATGAAACTGACACCGAAATATTATTAACTGTAAAGGATAATGGCCTGGGCATCAGAAAAGAAGATCAAGACAAGGTATTTTCAATGTTTAAAAAGTTCCATGACCATGAAGAAGGAACAGGAATTGGTTTGTATATAGTGAAGAAAATTGTCCAGAATTCTGGTGGCGATATCCAAGTTGAAAGTGAGGTTGGGAGGGGAAGTAAGTTTACGGTTTACTTTAAGAAAAACGTTGGTTCGTAATTGTGAAAGCTTTGAGAAATTAAATTAGGCATAAAATGACTTTGTATGATGGCGTCAGTGTTATTAAAAATTGAGATGTGAACTGTTGACCGGACAAAGTCCTGTATTTTCAGATAAAGTTTAAGTGGTCCTTCGGAACACTTAAACCAGTGGGGTAACCGGATCAAATTTGCCTTTCAGAGAAAAATCATAATAATAAACGTTCTTGCCCGGAGCAAACGTCTACATTTCTCCGGGATTGCATAAAAGTGTATCAGTTTGATCAATAGCAGTTAAGCTAGATAAAAATAAAATAATCAAAAAGAAGGTATTTTTCATTTAAGTGTAGTTTAATATTAGTAATTATAATATACACTGGCGGCAAAACATAGTATGTGTTCCCAATAGGAAATACTTTTTTCAGCCCTCCTAGCTGTCCTAATGTCCCGCATCAAAACTCTTGCCTGATCTTATCATAACACTGACTTGTATCATTTAAATTATAGTCAAAATGAAGGATATGAATTAATCAGAACAAATATTGTGTTGGTATGATTTCTATGCAATAACCCAGCTATTATAAATTAGATTTACTTTTAAGTTTTCTTTCCAAATGACCAAACAAGTCAAACTTCTTCTTTTCACACTCGCCTTAATTCAATTCACCCATATTGTAGATTTTGTCATTATGATGCCTTTAGGGCCTCAATTGATGCGGGTTTTTAAAATCAGCCCTGCCCAATTCAGTATAGTTGTATCTGCTTATACTTTCAGTGCAGGAATTTCCGGGATTATTGCCGCTTTTTTTATTGATAGGTTTGACAGAAAAACAGCTTTAATTTTTTGTTACCTGGGTTTTATCGCCGGAACTTTTGCATGTTCCTTTGCCAATGATTATCATATTCTGACTATGGCCAGAGTATTGACCGGATTTTTCGGAGGAATTCTAGGAGCTCTGATCCTTGCTATTATTTCAGATGTTATTCCTTTTGAAAACAGGGCCTCAGCAATGGGAATCGTGATGGCTTCATTTTCAGTCGCATCTGTAGTGGGAGTCCCTGCTGGATTATATCTTGCAAGCCTTCATAACTGGCAATTTCCTTTTATGGTCCTTGGTGGGTTAAGTGTTTTTGTTTTTCTGTTTATTTTCAGTTTTGTACCTCCTTTAAGAGACCACCTAAATGCTAGTAAACTAAAAGTAACCGATACGGTTCTAAGCTTTTTCACGACCCGAAATACGGCTATTTCTTTACTTTTCATGCTTTTTGTAATGTTTGGACAGTTTTCTATTATCCCATTTATAAGTCCGTATATGGTGAGCAATGTTGGGTTTCCAGAGAAAGACTTATTTCTTATTTACCTTGTTGGAGGTGGTGTGACTATTTTTTCTTCTCCGTTAGTCGGCAAACTTGCGGATAAATATGGAAAATCTAAGGTCTTCGCTATTGCTGCCGGGCTTTCAACCATTCCTGTATTTTTGATAACGAACATGTCTCCCATGCCACTGCCGTTAATACTATGTGTAACTGCATTTTTCTTTGTTGTTATGGGTGGCAGAATGATACCGGCTTCGGCCATTGCGAGCTCAGCAGCTCCTGCGCAGGTAAGGGGAAGTTTTATGAGTATCAATTCATCAGTTCAGCAATTTGGATCAGGAATTGCAGCTTTTGTAGCAGGTAAAATAATTGTTCTTTCACCGACTGGCCAGTTAGAAAATTATAACATTGTAGGTTATGTTGCTATTTTTGCAACAATCATATCAATCTTTTTGAGTTATCAGATTGTGAAAAAGGGATAATGTTAGTACTTGGTACTGAGTACTTAAGTACTTAGTCATCCAACCACAACCTGGTCTCTATAACTAGGGTATAGTTCTAAAAATCAGTACTCAATACAATACCTAAACAAAGATGTTTGCCAGACTTAAAAGTTTCTATAATTTCACCCTCAGGTCTTGGTCTAAATACAAAGTACTAAGTACAAAATACTAAAAATGGCTCGCATTTTAACAGGCACTCAAAGTTCAGGAAGACAACATTTAGGCAATATACTTGGGGCAATTCAACCAGCTATTGAGTTGAGCAAGGATCCTAAAAATGAATCCTTCTTATTTATTGCTGACTTACATTCCCTAACTTCAATAAAGGATGGTAAAGTTATCAATGAAAATACGCATGCGACTGCAAGTGCCTGGCTTGCTATGGGTTTAGATACGGAAAAAACTGTTTTCTACCGACAATCTGATGTACCGGAAGTATGTGAACTTGCCTGGATACTCAATTGCTTTACACCTTTTCCAATGCTGGAAAATGCCCATTCTTTTAAGGATAAGGTGTCAAATCTGGCAGAAGTGAGTGCAGGCCTATTTACCTACCCTGTTTTAATGGCGGCAGATATCCTGCTTTATGATGCAAATCTGGTCCCTGTTGGGAAAGACCAAAAGCAACATTTGGAAATGACCCGGGACATTGCTGGCGCCTTCAATCACCGATATCCTGGCACATTCATACTTCCTGAATCTAAAATATCTGAAGAAACAATGACCATCCCGGGAATTGATGGAAGGAAAATGAGTAAAAGTTATAATAACTATATCGATATTTTCCTACCTGAAAAAGAACTCAGAAAAAAGGTAATGAGTATTGTGACGGATGCAAAAACTGTGGAAGAACCTAAAAATGCAGATTCCTGCATCGTGTACCAGATTTATTCACTGGTTGCTGGTCAGGATGAAGATCTTGAAATGCGCCGAAATCTGGAAGCTGGCAATTATGGTTATGGAACTGCCAAGCAAGTTTTGTTTGAAAAACTGATGTCTGCTTTTGCATATGAAAGAGAAAAATTTAATCACTTTTACATTGATCGGAGCAAAGTTGAAAACGAACTGAAAAAAGGAGCTGAAAAAGCAAGAGATGTATCAGGGCCTGTTCTAGCCCGGGTTAGAAAAAACCTTGGTTTCAACTTAAAATAATACTTCTGTAACCTGATTAAGAGCACTTATTCTGATTTTTACAGCTTTAAATGTCGTAGAATCCTTACAATATTCTGGATTATTGATCCAATACGTAAAATATTTCTGTTTCCTTTCCATAATTTGAATGGAATTGGGCTGACCTAAAATCTTTATTAAATCGGTCTCCTGAGCACCTTTAAGCGATTGCCTTTCATTTTCAAGATTATTACTCAACTTATTACGTAGACCCAAGCATCCAAATTCATCTTGTTTCCACGCTTCTTTATCAAAGCCCTTTATTTCAGGCATTTTCGAACAGGAAAGAACCAAAACTGATAATATAGGGAATGCAAATTTCAATAACATATGCAATCTTAACGTATTTATTACATTTATATAAAAAATGGAAAACATTTTAATAAAGTTTCGTTTAAACTAATAAACAGAAAAGTTAAACTAAACTGACAACAAATATTACCAAATGAAATTTAATCTTTTTCTTTTATTTAACTTTTTAGTTTTAAGCTCCGGTTTCAGTCAGGAAATTAAAACCATAGAGCTGGATAATGAGGATAGGACATATTCAATTTCCAGAAGCTCAAAGCTGTATGAGGACGAAACGAATAGTCTGACAATTAATGACTTAATTTCTGATCCTTACCAGTCCAAGTTTAAAGAATGCAAATTGGATTACCCAAATTTAGGAATCACTTCCTCAACTTATTGGTTTCATTTCAGGATAAAGTCTAAAATTAGTTTTAGAGGTCTGTTATTTAATATTGGCTATTTATTCCATGATCGGCTAGAAATGTACCGTGTAAAAGACGGTATGGCCGAGCAGATTTTTTTCTCAGATATCGACAAAGGATTAATCTCTCATAACCATTCCAAAAGGGACAGGTTCGTGGTTCCCATTCAATTTGAAGAGAATGATGTAAACGATTATTATCTGGCAATAAAAGATAAGGAAGGCACAACGCTTTTCCTGGAATTATCTTCAGAAGAAAACTTTTTAAAAAGACAAGCCGCAGATAGTTTACGTGTTGGGATTGTGTCCGGGATATTTTTCCTTGCTTCTGTATTTGCATTCATAATATATATGAGAGACAAGTATATACCCTACTTGTTTTTCTTTTTATTGAATTGCTCTTTCATTTTATCAATGCTTTGCCACAATGGAAATCTTCAGATTCTACTGTGGCCTGGCAATCTTAAATTGAACCATGACTTCTTTATTTTCAGTGGTTTTATGACCAGTGCTTTTAGCTTCCTCTTTACAACCTATTTTCTCCAGCTTAAAGAAAGATTACCCTCTTTCCATATTCCGGGTTTAATATTATCTGCAATCATGGTTTTAGGAGCATTATCACCCATAATTGGTCTGGATAATTTCCTATTGGTCTTTTACCTTACCATTATTATTGGATCTGTTTTTGAAATTGTGGTCAGCATCATATCCTTAAAAAAGGGATACATTTTGGGTTTACCTTTTTTGGTTAGCCGGCTATTATTTTCATCCTCTTTAATTGTGTTTGAGTTGGTCAAATTAGGCTGGTTGCCATACCTGGGAATTTCTTATGACATTACATTTGATCTTCTATTGTGTTTTCAGGTTATCCTAATGGCTTTTGTAATAACCGATTACAAGTACAAAGTAGAAATTGGAAAATTGGAAGAAGAGAAGGATAAAGCCAAACAGCGTAACGAAGAATTGTTTAATGCCAATAAAGTAAAAATGGAATTTTTAGGAATGGCGTCTCATGATTTAAAAGGTCCATTGCGAAATATCACTTCACTTGCCTCTTTTATAGAAAATAAACAGATCAACAAAGAAGAAGAAATAATTCAAATGTCTTCAATGATTCGGCAGACATCGGAAAAACTAGCTAACCTGGTAAAAGATTTATTGGACAATACTGCCCTTGAAATGGGTAAACTAGAATTAAAACTTGAAGAATTAGATATTATAAAAGCCATTCAACTAATCATTGACCAGTATGAATTTGAAGCCAAAAGAAAAAACCAAACAATACACCTTGTAGTGAACTTTGAAAAGAAACTAAAAGTTGAACTGGACGAAATACGATTTTCTCAGGTTATTGAAAACCTAATTTCCAATGCGATAAAGTTTTCTCCTTTAGGTAAGAACATCTGGATAATTGTGAGTAAGCCAGAAACTGCTTCTGTTTTATTAGAAATTAAAGATGAAGGCCCAGGTTTTACAGAAGAAGACAAACAGTTTTTGTTTAATTACTATAAAAAATTGTCTGCCAAGCCTACTGGAAAGGAAAACTCATCAGGTTTAGGCTTATCGATAGTGAAGAAGATTGTACAACTCCATAACGGAAGAATTTGGTTAGAAAGTGAGCATGGAAAAGGTGCTTCATTCTTTGTGGAATTATAAATTATTTTCTTAACCCCTTATAAATTCTAATTCCCAAAATTAAGATAATTGCTAGAGCCCCAACACCTATAATCCCATAAATCCAACTGAAACTATTTTTTAAAACTACAATGAAAACAATGGCAAAGAGGAAAATTGTGGCCAGTTCATTGTAAACTCTTAATTGTCCGGAGGTGTATCTTACAATATCCTGTTGCTGTTGATTATATAATGCATGGCAACTCAAATGATAGAGAAACAAACCCGCAACAAACCCCAATTTTACCCAAAGCCAATCGGGGACTGTTCCATATTGAAAGATGAGGCAAGCTCCCAAAATCAAAGTAATAATGGCAGATGGCCAGGTAATTCCATACCATAATCGCTTTTGCATTATTTTATATTGCTTTTGCAAAATTGATTTTTGAGGTTCTTGTTTGTCTACTGTTTCTGAGAAATACACAAAAAGGCGTACAATGTAAAAAAGACCTGCAAACCAGGTTACTACAAAAATGATGTGTAAAGATTTTAAGTACTGGAATGCCATTTAAAATAATTTACACAAAAATAGCAAAAATCAACCGCCACTGGAGGGAGGCATTACCAAGACTTCTGAAACATCAAGAAGACTGCTATCATTTCCGACGAAAGCTAAATTAACAGCAAAACGGCATTTTATTAAAAGATCCGAAGCATCTGGTTTTGTTTTGGCTAAGTAAATGAAAAGATCATTTACAGTTGAAAAATCATCAGACTCCATTTCGTCACCAAAGTGATCTTTTAATGACGCAAAAAATTTTATCTTCATTTTAAAGATTAGCCTCCAAATTGGATCATTGACTTTTCACTCCCAATAAATTTCGCTGGCTGTTTGTGTTCCAATGCTTGTTTCAGCTTGCTAAGCAAAGAGTTTTCCGCATCTATTTCAAGAATAGAAATAGGGGAATTGTTGCTTAAACAGCCATAAATATTTCCTTTACTATCTAATCTCAACCTGTCACAGTCATTACAGAAAGGAGTGGATTCATTGGCTATTACACCAAATTTATAACCATCGGATGTTTCCCAATAATGTGTTGTTGCTGAAGCACCTCGGGCCAAATCTTTTATTCTGTATTTTTCAGCAATGATTTTTAAAATGCTTTCCTGGGAAAAAAAATATTCTTCAAAACCTGAGCTAAAAAAATGTCCCATCCGCATTAATTCAAGATAACGAATGGATATTCCCATATTTTTTGCATAATCAAACAATGGCAAAACCTGGTCATCGTTTATTCCATTCAGAATCACTGAATTTATTTTTACATCTAAACCAGCTTCTATTGCACTTTCAATACCATTTAAAACCTGGGTCAAGGAATCTCTCCTTGTAATTTTTAAAAAAGATGATTGGTCAAGCGCATCTAAAGAAATATTCACACTGGTTAAACCTGCTTTTTTTAATGGTTCAGCAAGTTTATCAAGTAAAAATCCGTTTGTGGTAAGTTTAAGAGGGATACTTAATTTTGAAATTTCACTAACCAACTGAACAAGTTCTTTATAGAGAGTCGGCTCTCCACCTGTAAACCTAATTGCATCCAGCTCTAATACTTCATTGAGCTGAATTATGCTTTTTATTAATGAAGTATTTTCAAGACTTTCAGAATCAGAAGAATTTTTAAAATCCTTGGTCACACAATAAGTACAAGCAAAATTACATTTGTCAGTTAGGCTAACACGCAAAGTTTTAAAAGTGCGTCCGTAAACATCAACTACCTTATTTTCAATATTTTCTATTTTTGCCTGAATGATATTTCTAGTTTTGTTTTGGCCTGAAAGCTGTAATTATCTCCGGATTGGTTTCTATTATTTCTCCTCCGATTAGTTCTACACAATAAGGAATGACCACAAATAGTTCATCAAGGGTTTCCTTAATAGATTTTGGCTGACCGGGTAAATTTATGATCAATGTTTTTTTTCTTATAACTGCTGTCTGCCTTGAAAGAATGGCTGTTGGAACATATTTTAAACTGATATTTCTCATTCTTTCTCCAAAACCATCCATTACTTTATCTGCCACCGCCAATGTGGCTTCAGGTGTAACGTCTCTTATTGCCGGCCCAGTGCCCCCGGTAGTAAGTATTAAACTACAACCCTGGATGTCGACCAATTCAAGCAATGCTTCTTCTATTTGTATTTGTTCATCAGGAACAAGTTTTATAATTGCTTCCCATTCATTTGAAATAACTGTTTCTAACCATGTTTTAATAGCAGGTCCTCCCCTGTCTTCATATATACCGTAAAATGCTCTGTCGCTAACTGTTACAATGCCTATTTTCAACATGGAATAAAACAATCTATAAAGTTAGGGCAATAAAGTTTTTTCAGGCAAGAACTTTAGTTTTATCAGCATTTTTGTTGTGAAAAGAAGATTTTGGTGCTTCGCAAACCGGACAATTCCAGGTTGGTGGCAAAAGATTAAACGATGTTCCAGGTAAAATAGATGCCAAACTATCCCCGTATTGTTCATTATAAACAGTAAAACATTCCTGGCATTGGTAGGAATGAGTTATGGAAGGCTTTTCCTTTTCTGATTCCTTTTTCTCAACCTGAGTTCCGGATGAAGAATTTTCTTTTGTCAGTTCGGCATAATATTTCCTGCATAAAATCATGAGGTCATCTGCAAGGATATACTTTGTTATTTTCCGGGAAAAAAGAATTGGATCTTGCCTGTTTGGATCAAAGTTTGGGAGATAATAAACTGAATACCTGGGTAATAACTTTATTTTATTAAACAAATTTATCTCATATTCCTTTTCGATAATAACTGATGAAGCAACGTCCATTGGGCCGGATTTTATGGAAAATGTTAATCCATAAGTACGTACATCTTCATTGTCCATTGATTTAGAAAGGAACATTTTCAGTTTCACTGCGCTATCGTCCAGGTCACGTACTTTCCAGATCAGTTCCGATATGTTATGACGAATATTGACTCCGTATTCTCCTAATAATTTCTCCCATTTAAACCTGTCATCTTCTTTTATGCCTTTGATAATAAGTGATTTGAAGGGTGTAAGGTAAACTGCACCTAACTTACATTCCAGGCATAGCTCCGCTACTTTTTCCAGAAATTCTATCTGGAAAGAATAAGACCTTCTGTAAATACCCAACCAGTAATTCTCACCTTCTTTGTTCATTCCTTCGTAATTAGGAAAACGAAGCCGGGGAAGTATCAGCTCTTGTCTGATAGGAACAGTATTAATTCTGATAGAATTATTTAAAATCTTACTGAGTTGTAACAGGTTGGCTTTAACAGTGTTATTTACAGACAATTCCCCTTCCAGTGCTTTAGCTAAGGTAGAAATATCTCCGGTGTAGATTAGTTCAGGCCAGCACTGAATGCCTTCAAATGATGAGTGTTTTACGAATAAATACCAGAAATTTGATTGTTCGGAAGAGATGAAGTTCAGGTTTCCAGTGAATAAAGGAACCAGCCCCTGCGAATTATCTACTATATTTATTTTGCATTTCGGCCTGTAATCAAAGCTGTCCAGTACATCTTTATAAATGCCTTCTCCAAGCCAGTTATTTTTTGAAGTGAATATATCTTCTGAAACATAAGAACTGATTATATTGGGATGATTCTGCTGGTTTATTTCAAAATCAAATTTCCCTAATTCATCTTTAAAAGACTCTATATCAGAAACCTGCAGATAAGTTCTTAAATATATATTTTGTCTTTCCCCAAAATAGAGTTCTTTAACCTGCAATTTTTTTGCAGAAGATGTAATCTCTTTTAGTGTACCAGGAGATAGAATTCCACCTTTAACGTTTATTTTTACAAAAGAAGATTTGGTAAATAAATCCATATCCGGTTAGGCTATAACTAATTCTCTTTCTAAAATAGCTTTTACTTCAGGCTTGCAACTTCCGCAACCCATTCCGGCACCAGAGGCTTTGCAAAGTTCAACCAAACCGTGACAACCTTCTTTGATTTTAGAGATAATATTTCCTTCTCCAACATTATTGCAGGAACAAACCAGTTTTCCCAGGATGGGTTCCGGCGCTTTTCCTGACCGTAATAATGAAAGCCTTTTCTCAGAAAGCTCCATACGGTTCTGGATCATTTCTTTAAATTCAAGAAACTCTGTTTTGTCACCGATTAAGATAGCACCTACAAGCATATCTTTATGAATTATGCATTTCTTATAATACCTCCTGGCCTTATCTATAAAAACAACTTCTTCATATTCAGGATCTTCTGGAGTTTCTGTTAAACCAATAGAGCAAATGTTGGTTCCATGAACTTTTAGAATATTCATCAGAGTAGATCCGTTGTATACCGCGCTATCATCACCATTTAAAAACTGTGCAAGAACATCGGCCTGCTGTTCTGCTGCGGCAGTTATGCCATACAACATATTCTTAAATTCAGCTATTTCACCGATGGCAAAAATACTGGCATCTGAAGTTTGAAGCCTTTCATTGATCACAACTCCCCTTTTGCAAACCAAACCAGCATCGCGGGCCAGTTCCATGTTAGGCAAGGTACCTATTGCCACAATGCATATGTCACAGGTAATCTTATGTCCAGATCTCAAAAGAATTCCTTCAACTTTATCTTTGCCAAAATAAGTCTGGACTTCATCGTTGTAAAAAACTTCTATGTTTCGGTCTACCAGCTCTTCATGTAAAAGGTGACTACCCAGATTGTCAAATTGCCTGTCCATAAGGCGTGAACTGCGTTGAATGACAGTCACTTTATGATTCATCTCCCTTAGCGATCCGGCCATTTCTATTCCTAAAACCCCACCGCCTACGACAACAACATGTGAGCCGGGAAATAAATAATCTTTAAACCTGTCCGCATCCTGCCTGGACCTCATAGTGAACATACCTTTCAGGTTCATAGGAACATCTTTAGGGACATTCGCCCTGCTTCCCATACCTAAAATTAATACATCATATTGATGAACTTCACCTTTCGAATCGGTAACAGTCTTACCTATTTTATCAATTTTTTCTATTGAAATTCCTTTGTGGATCTGGATTTTCAAGGTTGGTTCTTCCTCTTCTTTCAGTTTGATAAGTTGATCCCAGGTTTGAACCCCACTTACATAATCAGGTAGCATAACCCTGTTGTAAATGGGCTGGTCTTCTTTGCTGAAAATATCTATCTGATCGCTTTCGTTGACATTCCGGTAGCTCTTAACAAAGCCAAATGCTCCAGCCCCTGCACCTACAATGATAATTTTCTGATCAGGCTTCTGATATTTAAAGACCTGTACTGCTGAGAACTTAAAGTCAGGCTCTTTAGAAACGGGATCAATCAGATTGCTTGTCAGGTTATTAGCTCTGGTAAGATCACTGTTAAATGATTTGCCCCAGTGCATAGGAAGAAATACAACTCCTCTTTTTATGTCGGCTGTCACTTTTGCTGTAACCCGCACATTTCCCCGGTTGTTGAAAATTTCGACCAGATCTCCTTCTTCTATATCCCTTGAAAATGCATCTGCAGGATGAATTTCTAAAAAAGGCTTTGGCAAATGCTGGTTTAATTTATTGACTTTCCCGGTTTTGGTCATGGTATGCCATTGGTCCCTGATCCTTCCGGTTGTAAGGATGAGTGGAAAATGCTCGTCTATTCTTTCAGAATGGTTTTCGTCTGGTACTGAACATATTTTAGCCCTTTTATTGACTGTATAGAACTTTCCGTCAGTGAATAACCTTGGAGTATCTTCAGTTGCCCCTTCCGGATACGGCCACCTTACACTTCCCTTATCCTGTAAAATCTTATAATTCAGGCCGCTTATGTCAATATTGGTCCCTTTGGTTAGCTGACAATGTTCCAGAAAAACTTCTTCAGCATTTTTATAGCCAAAATGTGACTCATAGCCCATTTTAGTTGCAAACCTGTTGATGATTTCTGTATCAGGCAATGCTTCTCCAGGAGGGGGAACTACAGGTTGCAGGTAACTGATCCTTCTTTCGGAATTGGTCATGGTGCCTTCCTTTTCAGCCCAGGCGGCAGCTGGCAAAACAAGATCAGCATATTTTAAAGTATCTGACTTATCA
>JACMRH010000255.1 GCA_014376535.1 Cytophagales bacterium
GTACGAAGATGTCTTCACTTGAATCTGATGGTTTAATGAATCCAAATCCTTTTGATTCATTAAAAAATTTTACTGTTCCTTGCATTGTTTTTTGTATTATAAATTAGTAAACATTTAAATTCAAACATAAGTTTACTAGACCTGTGCTTGAAGCGGTAATCACTTTTTTGAATTGTACCCTAAGAAAGAGTTGTACTCGTTTTTGATTATTTAATTAAGAAAGTTTTAACAACAAAAATCTGAATTGTATTTGCAGGAGGATGTTGAGGTCACTGTTACTTAAATGCTCTGCAATTTAAAAAGAATAATTTATTCTGCAAAATAGTTTATGAAAAATTGTTGTCATAAGTCAAAAATGTTCTTCAATTTTTTGATTGTATTTGTGTTTAGTTGAGATATTCGCTCGATTTTATTTTGAACAAGGCTTAAATTAATACGTTTATTAAAATCAAGTTTCAGATTATTAATAATTATAAATGCTAAGATTTTTTAGGGCTCCTCTTCCAATAGCTGTTTTGCCAAGAGAAGAGGTTGATAGGGTTTACATCAATAATAGGTGGAAAGTTTTTTTGGGTATTTTTATTGGCTATGCTGGATATTATCTGGTCCGGAAAAATTTTTCAATGGCTATGCCCGATCTTTTGAAATTGGGTTATTCTAAAACCGACCTGGGTTTTGCTATTTCTGGAGTATCCATAAGCTATGGAATTAGCAAATTTGTAATGGGAACTTTATCAGACAAAAGTAATGCAAGATTATTTCTATCACTTGGCCTTGCACTATCTGGCCTAACTATGCTTGTTATGGGTACACTGACATGGGCTACCAGTTCAATTTGGGCCATGTTTTTACTTTTATCAATTAATGGATGGTTTCAGGGAATGGGATGGCCACCTGCGGGAAGGGTAATGGTATATTGGTTTTCGCACAAGGAAAGAGGTTTGAAAATGTCAATCTGGAACGTAGCACACAATGTTGGTGGAGGCTTGGTAGGACCTATGGCTTTTTGGGCTACTATCATGTTTGGTGTTTGGCAAAGTAAGTTTTACTTTCCTGGTCTTGTTGCAATATTTTTAGCTGTGTTAGCTTTTCTATTAATCCGGGATAATCCTCAATCCTGTGGTTTACCTCCTATAGAAGAATACAAGGATGATTATAGCAATCCATATCAATCTAAAGACGATATTAAAATGTCTTCCAGAGAAGTTTTTTTTACTTATGTTCTTCATAACAGGTTATTGTGGTACATAGCTTTTGCCAATATTTTTATATATCTGGTTCGTTATGGTGTTTTGGATTGGGCCCCAACATATCTTGAAGAGGTAAAAGGGTATACATTAAGTGAATCTGGTTGGGCATATTTTGCTTTTGAATATGCAGGTATTCCGGGAACATTATTGTGTGGATGGATTTCCGATAAAGTATTTAAAAGTAGAAGAGCCCCCGCCACCATCCTTTACATGATTTTTGTTTTGATTGCTTTATTAGTGTACTGGAAAAATCCACCCGGACATCCTATTATAGATCAAATGGCCCTTGTAACTATCGGGTTCTTTATTTATGGCCCCGTTATGCTCATTGGATTATTTGCTATTGATTTGGTACCTAAAAATGCTGCTGGTTCTGCTGCAGGATTAACCGGTTTGTTTGGATATTTGGGAGGTGCAGTATTCGCTAATATAGCAATGGGGTATATTCTTGACCATTACCAGTGGGATGGTGGATTTATTGTTCTTGTTGTCTCTTGTCTAATGGCAATGCTTTGTATGATTCCAACCTGGAACCGTGAATTAAAAAGAGCGGTATGAAACTGATGGCATTGACCATAATACTAATTTGCAATTATGCGACAGGCCAGCAATTAAAGGATTTGAGAATGAAAGATAATCTAGTTATTGCACACAGAGGAACAACTTTTTGGGCCCCTGAAGAAACTGAAGCTGCCATGCGTTGGGCAAGAAATACTGGTGCAGATTATCTGGAATTTGATTTACAAAGAACTAAAGACGGTAAACTTATCGCCCTACATGATAACAAATTAGATAGAACAACTAATGTAGCGGTAATATATCCTGATAGAAAAGACAACCCAATATCAGATTTTACATATCTGGAACTTCTGAAATTAGATGCAGGTTCCTGGTTCAACAGAGAATATCCGGACAAGGCTCGACCTGGTTTTAAAGCCTTGGACATTCTGACTTTAGAAGATATAATTCAAATTGCTGAAGGAAAAAGGATATGTAGAGATAAAAATGGGAAAAGGCTTATCGCACAGCTAAACGATGGCCAAATTTCATCTTCTTATGAACAAGATCCTAAAGATAACGGTAACAGACCTGGTTTGTATATTGAAACCAAATTGCCTGAACTGTTTCCTGGTATCGAAAATGATTTGAAAAAAGAACTTAGTCGATTGGGATGGTACTGTTCTGATACTTTGAAGTTGAAGAACATTCCAGTTGATAAAGACAAAATAGCAATTGCGAATACTAAGGACAGAATCGTTCTTCAAACTTTTTCTCTGGAAAGTCTTGGTAAATTAAATATCTGTTTTGCCAAATATGTGCCAAAGTGTATTTTACTCTGGAGAGGTAATGATGCAGGTGATATTCTAAATGATGATATAAATAGTTTTCGATTACATATTTTAAAAGGGAAAGAAAATGGTGCTACAATAGCGGGACCAAGCATTTCTGGCAAGCCAAATAATTATACAAACCTTTTAACGCCTGTACATTTTGAAATTTTAAAAAAGGAAGGTTTTAAAATTCATGCTTATAGTTTTGATAGTGAAGAGCAATTTTTTCAATACCATGATTTGGTTGAAGGTATGTTCACTAACCAGGCAGATGAAACTTTAAGACTATCTGGTAGGAGCAAAGGTGAGATTACAAACCACAATGTTTTGAAAGATTTAGGGTATTAATTAAATAAATAATTGTTTTGTGGCATAAGAATTTATCAATCGGAAACAAAAAGTTTCTATGGATAAGCAATCATTTGAACAATTAACTTCCCTTCATCCCGATTGGATTCTTGACAATGATGATCCTGAAATTCATTCTTTTAGGGATGGAAATTATATTATAAAAAAAGAAAGTTTAACACCTCCTATAGCTGAACACTATATTGTAGATAATGTAGAAAATCATATTGAACTACATTTAAGTGAATCAGGCAAAAGATATATGGTTTTAGATAGGTCAAATGATGAGTATCCAGTTTTAGAGCTACTCAGAGTTGACGAAAAAGAACATGAACAGATTCATTTGATTGCCAAATCTTAATTTAATTCTGGTCTTTACTGTCTTCTTCTACATGAAGTTTAAACATAAACTGATGAACCACTGGAGATACTAAAACTGCTATAGAACTGAGAAATACAATTCCACTAAAAAGTGCATAAAAAGAAGCGAATAACTTCCCAACTGTGTGTTTCATAGGGTCAACAGGACCCATACCAGTTAAAATCATAGCTGCATTTAATATGGAATCCACCCAACCCAGATTTCCCAAATAGTGATAGCCTAAAATGCCTACTAACATTGAAATTAGAATAATAACAGAACATATCCAGATACTTCGAAAGATCCGGTTTATATAAGCTTTTTGGACGATTTTTATGTGGTTTGCCTTCATCTTAGACTAATTGATTCGCAAGAAATAAAATAGATTTAATTAATACCAATCTTATTATAATTGCAAACTTAAATTTGATATGAAAAGCATACATTTAATTTACCTTGTTTTATTTTCACATTATTCTATTTGTCAGGTCAGCCAGGAAAAAATTGAAAGTTCATTAGAAATCTACGACCTAAAGACTGCTAAACGGGGAACCGTTTATAAAAACGATCAACATTTTGAAGCACCAAACTGGTCCCGAGATGGAAAGTTATTGGTTTATAACAGTTTAGGTAAGATTTATACAATTCCAGTGATTGGTGGTAAGCCTGAATTGTTGAACACTGGGTTTGCACAAAAATGTAACAACGATCATGGAATTTCTCCTGATGGAAAACAATTTGTAGTGAGCCATCATGAAGAATCCAGTGGCAAATCTATGATTTATACATTGCCTATGAGTGGGGGAGAACCTACATTAATTACAAAGAATGCACCATCATATTGGCATGGTTGGTCGCCTGATGGTAAAACTTTAGCGTATTGTGCTGAAAGAAATGGTGAATATGATATTTACACAATTGATGTTGATGGGAGCGAAGAGACAAAACTTACATCAGCAAAAGGACTCGATGATGGTCCTGATTATTCGCCTGACGGAAAATTTATTTATTTTAATTCGGTAAGAAGTGGGAAAATGAAGATCTGGAAGATGAAAACTGATGGTTCTGATCAAACTCAAGTGACTTTTGATGAATATAATGACTGGTTTGCACACCCATCTCCTGACGGAAAATGGCTAGTATTCGTTTCTTATGAACCAGAGGTAGAAGGACATCCAGCAAATAAAAATGTTAAAATCAGGATAATGCCAACAAAAGGAGGAAAGATTAAAACTCTCTTTAGTTTGTTTGGAGGTCAGGGAACCATAAATGTACCTAGCTGGTCGCCAGATAGTAAGAAGTTTGCCTTTGTAAGTTATAGGTTAAAGTGAAACCTTTAAAAATTAATTATTGAAAACAAAAAGCCTCTTTCAAATTTCAAGAAAGAGGCTTTTATATAATTAAATACTAATCTTCATCCTCATCGTCACGTCTCTTTTTAGGAATTCCGGTTCCTTTACCACCACCTTTATTAAAGCCTCCGCCACTTTTTGCCTCTTTATTTTTATCAGGGCCGCCTTTAAAGCCGCCACCGCCTCTACCGCTATCTTTATTGAAGCTTCCTCCGCCACCTCCGCCGCTTCCGCCTCGGAAATTGCTTCCACCTCCTCCGCCACTATTGCGATTAAAGGAGCTTCCACCCCCACCGCTACTGTCACGGTTGAATGAACTTCCTCCACCACCGCTATAACCTCCACCTCCTGAACCTGAAGAAGAACCTCCTCCTGATGAATTATCTCTATTGAACGCTGGTCTTCTTGGAGCCTCTGATCTTGGTCCTGAAGATCCTGGTTCTCTTTTCTCAGATTTGTTAACCTTGATCATTCTGCCCATCACTTCCATTCCATCAAGTGCTTTGATCGCATTCAAGGCTTCTTCATCTTTGGGCATTTCTACGAAACCAAAGCCTTTGTTTTGGCGGGTTTCTTTGTCAATAATAATTTTTGCAGAAGTAACTTCTCCATGTTTTTCGAAAAGTTCTTTGAGCTCACTGTCCTTTAACTTAAACGGAAGGCTTCCGACGAAAATGTCCATACTTGATTTTTATAATAATACTGTAAAGTTAAACGAAATTACTCCAACAAGACAGTTTGTAAGTCATAATTGTTAGGCAAAATGTAAAACAAAATATGGATAAATATTTCATCAACCATCAACGGATTAATTTATCTCTCTCCCAACAACCAGATTAAAATTTTGTCGTTCATTAGGTAAAATATTTAGAATGAAATCAGGGATGTTTGAGAAGCTTCGTACTTCTGTATTTGAATCATCAGAAGAGGCGTCAAAAGAAGTAGCTGCTGAAATAGCTTCATTAATTAAATTAAAACAAACCCTGCATCTACCTTGTGTGCTTGGCCTGGCAACCGGTTCAACACCCAAAAGTGTTTATGCCGAATTAATCAGGTTGCACAAACAGGAAAATTTAAGTTTTAAAAACGTAGTAACATTCAACCTTGATGAATATTATCCCATCTCACCTGATGCTTTGCAAAGCTATTTCAGATTTATGCACGAGCATTTGTTTGATTTTATAGATATAGAAAAACAAAATATCCACATTCCTGACGGAACCATCAATATAGAGGATATAACTAATTTTTGTACTTCCTACGAAGCAAAAATTGATTCTTATCGAGGTTTAGATATTCAATTATTAGGAATTGGTCGAACAGGACACATTGGATTTAACGAACCAGGATCAAGAATAGATTCTTTGACCAGGCTCATTACATTGGACCATGTAACAAGAGTAGATGCAGCCAGTGATTTTTTTGGAGAAGAACACGTACCGCGGACTGCCATCACAATGGGTGTAGGAACTATCTTTAAGGCGAAAAAAATAATTTTAATGGCCTGGGGGGAAGGCAAATCAAGCATTATAGGCAAAACTGTAGAAGGACCTATTGTAGAAAATATTCCTGCTACCTTTTTACAAAAGCACCCTGACATCCAGGTAGTAATAGATGAAGCAGCCGCTGCAGAATTAACTAAAATTAAAACACCCTGGTTAGTTGAAACGGTGAATTGGAATGAACAACTCAAAAAGAAGGCTGTGGTCTGGCTTTGCGAATCTGTTTCAAAACCCATCTTAAAATTAACGGATAGAGATTATAACGAGAACGGTTTATACGATCTAGTTGCTCATCATGGCCCTGCCTACAATATAAATATTGAAATTTTTAATATTCTTCAAAAAACAATATCTGGCTGGCCAGGTGGAAAGCCAGGTTTCAATGATATTTCAAGACCAGTGAAAGGTGACAAATTTCCTAAAAAGGTCTTGATTTTTAGTCCACATCCAGATGATGATATCATCTCAATGGGTGGTACATTTATAAGGTTGGTTGACCAGGGACATGATGTGCACGTGGCATATCAAACTTCAGGAAACATTGCAGTGTATGACGATGATGTTGTACGATATGCCGATTTTGCCCGGGATTTTCATGAACACCTTCATCCTGGAAATGAAGAGCTAGTCACTATTTTTAAAAACATTACCCATAATCTGAAAAACAAATTGCCTGGCGAACCAGATTCTCCTGAAGTAATGAAAATAAAAGGCCTGATCAGAAGGGGAGAAGCCAAAGCTACTTGCAGGTATGTTGGGATTCCAGAAGAAAATGTACATTTCATAGATATGCCATTTTATGAAACTGGCCTCGTAAAGAAAAATCCACTTTCTACTGCTGATGTAGAAGTCGTTAAGAACATTTTGATAAAACTAAGACCAGACCAGATTTTTGCAGCTGGTGATTTGTCCGATCCACATGGAACGCATAGGGTTTGTTTGAAAGCAATATTGTTGGCTTTGGATATATTAAAAGCAGAAAGTTGGATGAAAAATTGTACAACCTGGCTTTACAGAGGTGCATGGCAGGAATGGTCAGTTGATAATATTGAGATGGCAGTTCCAATTAGTCCTGAGGAACTTATGAGAAAGAGAAGAGGAATTTTCAAACATCAATCTCAAAAAGATGCACCAATGTTTCCGGGTTCAGATCCTAGAGAGTTTTGGCAAAGGGCTGAAGATAGGAACAGAGCAACTGCAAGGAAATATGATGATTTAGGCCTTCCTGAATATGAAGCAATTGAAGCATTCGTAAAGTTAAAGTAGAAGTTTATATCAAAAAAAGGCTTTTGTTCAACGAACAAAAGCCTTTTTACAAGTCAGATTTGAATTAGATCACATCCAAAGCTGAAAGTAGTATGATTAATAATCCGGCTACAAGTCCAATAGCACCAAGAATAAAGAAGATCGTGCCTGGAGCTCCACCAAAAGCAACTGCAAGAATAAGAAATAACAAACCGATTGAAGCTATAACAATTCCAATTACGATCTTTTTATCTAAAGCTTGATTTTTCTCCATCTTTTCAATTTTCTTTTTTAACATTTTAGCAACCATCTTCTCCTTAAAACTTGGTTTTTCTTTATTGGTAACCTTGTTTGGTGTTGCCGGAGATGTAGTTTCAGCTCTTTGAATATTAACTTTAACTGGTTCAGCAGCTTGTATTTCAGTGCCTGAAGATGCAGTAGTTAACTCATCATTCAAGACAATACTTTCATCGCTCATTTTTATATCCTGGACCTTACAAGCACTTAATTGCTGATCGTGATAAGGTTTTCCAAAATTAAAGGTAGTCACCTTCTTAGAGCAGGAAAAAATACCAAGTGAAACAGAAATAATTAAAAGGTTTTGAATAAACTTTTTCATAATAATTAAAGGATTTAAGTGTTTAATGTTTAACAGTAAAAGAAATAAAAGCATACCAAAATAAAAAAAATACTTTGATTTCCAAGAAACCAAAAAATCA
>JACMRH010000256.1 GCA_014376535.1 Cytophagales bacterium
GAGTTTTTGGAGGTGGCGCCAGATTTGATTTGACCTCTGGAAAATGGCTTCTTTATGCATCAGATTCATATAAGTCCTTTAAAAATCAGACTGATGTAATGGATGTTGGCAGCGTTGGAAGGGATGAAATACAATTTGTTATAGGAAATAATCACTATAGGCGAACTGATGTTAACCTGGATGGAAGAATTGATGCTAAAGATTTTCAATTGAGTACCGATCACAATTCTAAACTCTATTACTCGACTTTACCATAATGAGAAAAGTAATAACATTTGCCTTCTTATTTTTTAATGGCATCATAGCCTTTGCCCAGCCTTCCTACAAACTGGAAATGGATAGAACTGTAAAGGATTCTTATTTGCTGCTGGACATATTTATTCAGAATTCGGGTAACAAACCTTTTCTACTTGGAGGTTCTAACTTTTTGGTTGATTTAAAATCATCCGGATTGGACTTAAAAAGAGCCCAATTTATTCCTGGAGAGTTCGATAAGTCAAACCATCCTGCTTATGCCGAAATGGGTACTGGCAGCAACAATTTATTAGTGATGAATGTAAGGGCGGATGTAGAAAACACTGCTAAAGGAAAGGTTGTTACAAGTCAGAAATCCAGGATTGGTTCAGTAAAAATACCCATCACAGACCCATGTCAGACAGTAAGTCCGGTCTGGTTCAAAGATGGAGCGATCCAGGCTTACAGCAAAGCGGCAAGGGCTGAAGACATTAAAAAAGGCGCGAATTATCAAAACCCACTTCCTATGGACCTTGATGGAGGAATTTCCAAAACCATTCCTTCTATAACCTACAACAAAGGGACTCTTGTTTCATCGTCGCAAACGGATAATCAATGGTATCTGGATGATGTTGCCATTCCCGGAGCCAACAAGCCTGAATTTGTGCCCCAGGTTGAAGGCAAATACTCTGTGTTGGTAACATATCCTTGCGCAAAGAATTTTTCTGCACCAGCTCCGGTTTTTATTACAGGTTTGAAAGAATTTAATTTAGGTTACAATTTCAACGTTCAACCAAATCCTTTCATAGGTGATTGCAAAATCAAATATTCATTGATTAATGGTGGATCCACGAAATTACAGGTTTATGATGTGAGCGGAACTCACGTCCTGGATCTTGAATCAGAAACAAAACCACAGGGTGATTATGAATTTGTTTTTAACCCAACACAATATAAATTGGCATCGGGGACCTATATCCTAAAACTTACAGTCAATGATAAAGATGGCACTATAAAGCTTGTATCTTTAAAGTAAATTATACTTTTTACTACTTTCCAGATTGAAAAGAATAATTCGGCAATAGTCCGGGATCTTTTATTTTCTGCTAGTCATACGCAATATTGATTTTACCTCGAGGAAAAAAATATTTTTCCGATATGTAATAATCACCTTCATTTAGCCTGAAATCCCTTGAAAATACGTATGTTTGAGGCACAGACAGAAGTAAAACAAAATAATTGCGTGTACTTTTTATTAGTAAACAGCACAATA
>JACMRH010000257.1 GCA_014376535.1 Cytophagales bacterium
GGCAGCATATGCTGAATCGCCGGTTTGCAGAAGACGACATCTTTTGCATTACTTTGGGGAAACATTAGATAAGGATTGTGGTTTTTGTGACAATTGTATGAAGCCTAAAGAAAAATTTGAAGCAAAGGACGATATTTTATTGGTCCTGGAAGCTGTAAAAAAGACAGACCAACGTTTTGGTATCGAACACATTATAGATGTTGTTCGTGGTAAGGAAAACGACTATGCAGAGAGCTATGGCCACATGGACCTCGAGATATTCGGTGAAGGTGAAGACCAATCTGAAGAACACTGGAATTCTGTTTTAAGACAAATTTTAGTTTTAGGTTTTATTGATAAAGATGTTGATAACAACAATGCTTTAAAATTAACCTCGAAAGGAACAGCGTTTATGTCAAAACCGGAAGCCATACAGCTTTCGAAAGACCACGATTATTCCAACGCTGAAACTGAGCCAGACGATAAGGAACCAACTGCGGGTAGTAAGGCATATGACGAGCCATTATTTAACAGCTTAAAAGCACTCCGCAAGAAATTAGCCAAGGAAAAGGATTTACCTCCCTATGTCATCTTTCAGGATCCATCTGTTGAGGAAATGGCTACAACTTATCCTATGTCCATGGAGGCTTTGAGCCACATAAATGGTGTAGGAATGAGCAAAGCCATTAAGTTTGGTAAGCCCTTCATAGAACTTATTAAAAAACACGTTGAAGACAATGATATTGTAACTGCTCAGGATGTTGTAGTTAAATCTGCAGTTAACAAATCAAAAATTAAAATTTTTATTATTCAACAAATAGACAGGAAGGTTCCTCTTGAAGAAATAGGAGAGGCAAAAGATCTTACTGCCGATGATTTGTTGAGCGAGATTGAATCTATTTGTTTTTCCGGAACTAAACTAAATCTGGACTATTATATTGAGGATATTTTAGACGATGAAAAACAGGAGCTCATTTACGATTATTTTATGAAAGCCGAAACTGATAGTATTGGCGATGCTGTTGCTGCATTAGGTGAAGAATATGTAGCTGTAGAAGATTTAAGGCTTATGAGAATCAAGTTCCTTTCTGAAGTCGCCAACTAAAACTTAAAAAATCCCTGCTTTAATAAAGTGGGGATTTTTCATTTATTTTTTTATTTATTTAATTTTTATTGCTTTCAGGCATAGTATTTTACGGGTAAAGACTTATAATCTTTAACTGAAATGCTATTGGAAAGCTCTCTCTTTACTAACCGCGAAATCGACATTGTAAAGTTGTTGGCTTTGGGTTTGACAAGTGAGCAGATAGCTGCAAAGCTTAAAATTAGTACTCACACTGTAAACAGCCACCGAAGGAATATGCTTGGCAAATTCTGTCTAAAAAATACAGCTGAACTATTAAAAATTGCTAAAGATTCTGGAGTCGTTTAAATTACCAGTTTTTCCAAGGCGGACTCGGTAAATCCCAAAGTTCTTCCAATTTATTTTTATCGCGCAAAGTGTCCATACACTGCCAGAAATCATGGTGCTTGTAACCCATAACATTTCCTTCTTTTGCTAAAGTTTCAATTGGTTCCTTTTCAAATACTGTGAAGTTGTTCTCTATATAACTAAATACTTCAGGCTGGCATACAAAAAAACCACCGTTGATCCATGATCCGTCACCTTTTGGTTTTTCCAAAAAAGAATTAATCCTTGTACCATCAAATTCTAATGCTCCATATCTTCCTTCTGGTTGTATTGCTGTCATTGTAAGCAATTTACCATGAGATCTATGAAACTTCACAAGTTCTGTAATATTAACATTTGAAACTCCGTCGCCATAAGTACAAAGAAAAGGCTCGTTGCCTACATACTTTTTAGCTTGTTTTATTCGACCGCCCGTCATTGTTTCCTTGCCTGTTTCAATTAGAGTAACTTTCCATGGTTCTGATGAATTATTATGAACCTCCATGCTGTTATCTCCAAGGTTGATTGTAACATCGCTCTGGTGAAGGAAATAATTGGCAAAATATTCTTTTATAATATAGCCTTTGTATCCTAATAGAATTACAAATTCATTGAAACCATGCGACGAATATATTTTCATTATATGCCATAGAATAGGTTTTCCACCAATTTCCACCATTGGCTTTGGCCGGATGTCTGTTAGTTCACCTAACCTCGTCCCATATCCACCTGCAAGTATTACTACCTTCATTTATAAAAATTTGACCACAAATAACTAAAATTTTTCCGAGATATGTTCGACAGGATTTTTATTGCCTGAAGTTGTATCCGTTTGTCTTAAAAGTATTTTAAGCTTTTCCAAGGCAGCTACATTATTGGCACCATAAATGGATTGTTTGATACTTTCCTTTTCTCTTTTGGTTAAATGCCAGCTTAGGGAAGCCCTTTTTACATCTTTTTTGTCGATTGCAATTGTTGGACCTTTACTTTCTTTGGGGATATTAACTGATTGCGGTTTGTACTGAAAATTTATCACATCCAGATTTCCCGGGTACCAGCCCTTTGCATAGTCAACAAGATTGTCATTGTTGATATCCTGCAACATGTCCCAGTTATGATATAAACTTCCTATTGGATTAAAAAACTTTTCAAAAATGGTCTGGCCTTTTCTCTTTTCTACTTCAGTCTCTTTATCGGAATCACGAATAGAAACAATCACGACACCGCTTGTATTTTTACTGATCCAATCACGGAATACAAACAAGAAACGCATTGCATCCGTAAATCCATAGTTGTCAGAAAGGCCTGCATCCATTATTTCCATTGCTGGGTAACTTGGCAAAACAACATTTGGTGTTATATATGGAAATGTAGCACTCATCCTAAGGCCGCTCATAAATCTTAAGCTGTCTGCCCACTGGTCTTTATACATTCTCCTAAACTCAATACCTTTTATCCTTTGTTCAGTATTGTGCTTTGAACTAAGCTCGGCTGTACACATATAAGATATGTTCTGCGGAGAAATGTAAAGTTTCCTTCCGTCGTTCACTACAGTAGGCGAAAGTATTATCATCGGGATTTCAGCATTCTTTTCAGGTTTAGCTAAAAACATCAAATTTCTGCTTAAGCTCATACCTGTATTTCTACTAAGTTGCTGTTCAAAAGCAAAACCTCTGTCTTTGGTATATTTAAGTCCGTTTAACTCAAAATTTCTAATTCTGAAAAAAATATCGTTAACGAAAAAGTTAAACAAAAGGGGGTTCAAGACATCCTTAGCAATTGCATCAACATATTTTTCGTCATGGTAATCTGAAATTTTGCCGGTTTTATATCTGTAGTACAGATCCCTGAAAAAAGCAGATCCAATCATCCCTCCGGATGCTCCAGTCATTAGAAAACAATTTTTTATAAGTTCCCCATCCGTTCCTTTATCAACAACCTGCAAAGCGTTAAACGCCCAAACAGCAGCTCTCTGCCCACCTCCACTAGTACAAATAAATATCATCTTAGGTTTGTTTTCCATTGGAAACTTAGCCTTCCAGTTTTCCAGGATTTTGATAGTGCTGTCACGGTCTGCCAGATAATTTTCATCTGAAGAAAGTGATGATAAATGCTCTAATGAAAATTCAGGCCTTGATATATGATAATTTATCCCAAAAGCCTCATTGTCAAGCTTTAAAATTCCATTTTTTGTAAAATAATTTAATGAGAAAAATATAATTACAACAGTTGAAATTGCCCAACCTTTTAACCAATAGGAGAGAGCACCAGTAAGCATGATAACAAATGAAAAGAAAATAAATGCACTTGCTCCTGCGGGAATTTGCAAAGCAGGTATATCATTAAACTGACCAAACAATACAATCAGAACAAATATCAAAACCTCAATAAATACAGCATTCATGTGGTTTTGATCAAAAACCTTGATAAGCAAGCTCTTATCAACAGATTTTGTTTTATCAATAGGATGCAGTTTTAAAGGGAACTGATAATAGTAATCAACCTTGTATTTACTTTTTTTAGCTATAGATAAATTTTTAAGCACATTGACCCTATTGAATTTGTTTTGCCGAAAAGTAAATTCAAGATTATTAGCCAAAAGCTTAAACATATCTTTATTCGAAAGACGGAAATAGTGCAGGAGAATGAATTTAATAAGAAACGTACCCATCAGGAATGAACCTGCTTCCAATATAATTTGTAAAAGGTTTTCAAAGCCGCTATTATATTGAAGTTGAAAGAAGTTATAGAAATAGAATAAAATAAAAGCCGAAGGAATTATACTGTTATTTTGAAAGAATAAAAGAAACGGACTTGGAAGTGTTCCTAAAAAGTTAAACCTATTGCTATCTAAAATATAACTAGTCAACTGGAAAGACATATTAAAAATTCCAAAGGACATTCCCAGTATAAACATACTTCTTTCGTCAACATTGCCCATATACTCAGGGTCCAGGAATAAATAGGGGATCCCCATCCATTGGCCAAGTTGCTGTGAAACAAAACCAAATAACAAAAACCAGATTAAAAGCATCACCTGGTTCTTCTTTATATGATTTATAAGAAGTTGTATTGGGAAAGAATATAATATTTTTTGTCCAAGCATGTTAATAGTAAGCGGATCCGATCCTTCCTATTATTCTAACGTAAAACAGGTAATATGTTTACAATAAATTGTCATATTCAGTTTATTAATTGCAGTATTTTAAGGTAATATTAATATTTAATGATGACGGATTAACTTTTAACTTCAGCATATAATTAAAAACCTGTTATTTTCGGGTATTAATATTTAAAATGGCTCTCAATAAGATTCTTATTACAGGTGGCATGGGCAATCTTGGCTCATGGCTAACCCAACACTTTGTAGCTATGGGCTGGGAAGTTTTTGTTTTAACACGAAATGAAAGAAAACTGGAAGGTGTTTCTGGATTCCAAACAATTCATTGCGATATTTCTAATGAAGAAGATTGCATTAACAAGTTATCTGGAAAGGAGTTTGATTATGTTGTTCATTGCGCTAGTGTGAATGATGGTTTTGTTCAAGGTTATCCAAAACTAGCAATAGATGTGAATGCATGGGGTACTAGAAATCTTTTAGAAGCATTAAAGAAAGCGAGTGTAAAACATTTTATATATTTTTCAACATTTCAGGTATATGGGAAATACAGTGGAAAAATAACTGAAGAAACGCCTCTTGAAACTAAGAATGACTATGGCTTATCTCATTTATTTGCAGAGGGTTATGTTAAAATGTTTCACTTTAACCACAAAATTCCTTTTACAATACTGCGGTTAACCAATAGTTATGGATGCCCAAAAGATTATGATTCCTCAAAGTGGTATCTGGTTTTAAATGATCTTGCCCGATCAGCAATAGAAAAAAAGAAAATTATTTTAAAATCAAATGGTTTAGCACCAAGGGATTTTATTTGGATGGGGGAAGTGTGCAAAATTGTGGAATCATTAGTTTCTAAAAAACCAACAAATGAAATTTATAATTTATCAGGAGAAAAAACTTATCAGATGCTGGAAATAGCCAGGATAATTCAAAAAGCTTATTTTGAGAATTTCAATGAGTCTGTTTCTTTGTCAATAAATGAAGATGATAAAACCGAATATCCTGAAGCTTTAGTTGTTAGTTCTTCAAAACTAAAAACAATTGTCAATTATCAATCTGAACCTAAGTTTAAGGATGAAGCTATTAATGTATTTAACTTTTTAGAAAAGAAATTAGTTTGATGTTCCATATTTTCCCAGAAATTCCTGATTTTTCAAACAATACATTTCTTATTACAGGAGGTGCAGGTTTTATTGGTTCTCATGTTTGCGATTTTCTAGTTGATGCAAAAGCAAAGAAAATTGTTGTATTTGATAATATATCAACCGGAAGTTTGCACAATATTCAACATCACCTGGATAAAAATACAATAGAGTTTATAAATGGAGACATTACAGATTATGATGACTGCCTGAAAACTACCATTAACGTTGATATTGTTATTCATTTAGCAGCACTAGGATCTGTTCCAAGAAGTGTTGCAAATCCACTTGCAACCCATGAAGCAAATTCTACAGGGTTTCTAAACGTTCTTTGGGCGGCCCATCAAAACAAAGTGTCAAAATTCATTTATGCTTCCTCTTCTTCTGTTTACGGCGATAATTGTTTATCTCCAAAAGTGGAAGGAAATGAAGGATTTCCACTTTCACCATATGCATTAACAAAGCAAAATAATGAAGCAAATGCGAAGTTATTTTCAAGTCTATATACACTTCAAACCATTGGATTAAGGTTTTTTAATATTTTTGGTCCGAGACAAAATTCAAATGGGCCCTACGCAGCATTTTTGCCATTGGTAATATCTTGTGCAAAAAATAAAAATGAATTGAAAATAAATGGAGACGGGCTGCAATCCAGGGATTTCACCTACGTTGCAAATGCAGTTTATGCCATCAAATGTGCAATAATTGCCAACAAAGGAATATCTGGCGTAGCCTTTAATGTTGGATGTGGTAAAAGCTCATCTTTATTGGAAGTAATTCATTTAGTAGAAAAGATTTCAGGAACTACAATAACTAAATCTCATCAGCCAGAAAGAAGTGGAGATATTAAAAATAGTTTGGCTGATTTAGCTTCTTCGTCGTTACTTTTAGGTTACAAACCTATATATAGTATTGAAGACGGTCTTTCTATTACCTTTAAAGAATAAGCACATTAATTTAATTTCGATAACATTATGAAAAAAGTAATTATTGCCATCAGTATCATAGCTTCGCTAGTTGCTTGTAAAAAGAAGAAAGACGATAATCCATCTCCAGCACCAGTTCCTGTAGTTGAAAATCCATCTACCGGGGGAAATAATTCAAATTGTCAGGCCAAGAGTATTCTGGAAACCAAAGGAAGTTCAGTATCAAATGTTTCAGTTACGTATAACGGGTTTATTCCTGCAACAATTAAAGTAGATTCAAATGGTACCCCAAAAATCAATTTGGTTTTAGACAATAAGGGAAGCATAAAATCAGGAACTATACCAGTACCGATGAATGGTACAAATTATAGTGTAGATTTTAACAGCACCAACACATACAATGTTAATGGACTTTTGGCGAAGGCAGTTTTTGTTAGTACAAATATTCCTATTGCAACTGCAACAATTACAAATGTTTATACTTATGACAATAATGCAAATTTAATTTTACTTATAAGAACGACGGATATCAGTGGATTAATAAACCAGAACTCGAAGGATAGTATACTGTTTACTGGTTATACGAACGGAAGACCGCTTATGTCATCTAAATTCTCCAAAGACGGTAGTAATCCTTATACAAAAGTATACGATGAAGCTTATGAATACGATTCTAAAATGAACCGTACTAAGGTTACAAGAGATGGCATTTTAATGGAGGAAAATACCTTTTCTGCAGAAGTATATCCATCAAAAGTGAGTTATTTATTAAATTTGGAAGGAAACCAGAATTATGGAAACAAAGACCAAGATGTTAATTTCGAACAAAAAACCAAAACTTATAAACAATGCGGAGCAACGAACGTTGCAGATATTAGTGATGTAAAATCGTTCTTAAAATCAGGTTCGTGTATAACAGGAGTTGCTTTAAATGATACAGTTGGAGCTTGCAATTCCTCTGCTGCAACTTATGGATCAAGTACTTATGCAATAACTTATTAACAAAAAAAAGGAGATCAAAACGAATTTGATCTCCTTTTCTATTTACTTTCTGGAGATTAATTATACCATTTTATTTATTGCATCAATATAGGCGTGCACAGATGCTACAACTATATCCGTATCCGCACCAAAGCCAGTCATAACATTAGTACCGTGCTTTACTTGCATATGAACCTTGCTGGTATCCTCAGAACCCCCGGTAATAGCTTGAACAAGGTATTCTTCAATAACAAACTCTTTATTTAGTATTTTATCTATACACTTTGTTGCAGCATCTATAGGCCCATTGCCTTCTGAAGATGCACTTTCAGATTTACCTTTTAATTTTAGTTTTAATGTTGCTTTTGGATGCTTATTTCCGCAAACAATTTCCATGTCCTCTAATACAATTCCCCTATCATCCTTGGATTCGCCCATCAAAAACTTAAGGTCAACATCGTCAATGTCTTTCTTCTTATCTGCCATTTCAAGAAATCTCTCGTAGATGGCATCCAATTTGTCCATTTCAATCTTGTAGCCTATTAGTTCCAATCTGTATTTTAATGCAGCCCTTCCACTTCTGGCTGTTAATACAATTGATGTTTGAGTTACTCCAACATCCTCTGGTTCTATTATTTCATAAGTTTTTTTGTTTTTTATCAATCCATCCTGGTGTATGCCTGATGAATGTGCAAAAGCGTTTCTCCCCACAATTGCCTTATTTGGTTGTACAGGCATTCTCATCATACTCGAAACCAGCCTGCTGATGGGAAATAATTTTCTTGTGTTGATGCCTGTTTCCAAATCTAACTCTTTATGAGTTTTCATTATCATAACAACCTCTTCAAGGGATGTGTTACCTGCCCTTTCTCCAATACCATTTATTGTACACTCAATTTGCCTTGCTCCATTTATTACACCGGCCATAGAATTTGCTGTTGCTAATCCTAAGTCGTTATGACAATGCACTGAAATTATGGCTTTATGAATATTGTTAACATTGTCAAAAAGATACTTGATTTTGGCTCCATATTCTTCAGGGGTACAATAACCATTAGTATCTGGTATGTTTACCACAGTAGCTCCAGCTGCTATAACGGCCTGTACCATTTGTGCAAGGTATTGGTTGTCAGCTCTTCCTGCATCTTCTGCATAAAACTCGATATCTTCTACCAGATTTTTAGCATATTTAACGGCAGCAACGCCTCTTTCTAAAACCTTTTCTCTGGTAGAATTGAATTTGTACTGAATATGGAAATCTGAGGAGCCAATGCCTGTATGGATCCGGCCACGTTTTGTAAACGCTAATGCTTCTGCTGCACAATCAATATCTTTTTCGACTGCCCTGGTAAGCGCGCAAATGATAGGATCTTTTACTGCTTTTGAAATTTCAATAACTGATTGAAAGTCTCCTGGACTTGAGATTGGAAAGCCAGCTTCTATTACATCAACTCCAAGCAGTTCTAGTTCTTTGGCAATATGTACTTTTTCAAATGTGGTTAATTGGCATCCCGGAACCTGTTCGCCATCTCTTAATGTAGTGTCGAAAATATAAATCTTATTGCTCATTGAAAATTTGTACTGCTTAAAGTAACAACAAATTTAACAAAAAAGCCTGTCCTGAAAAATAAACATTGAATGAACTATTCTATAAAAAGGTCAATCTCTGTGATATGAAAAGGATAAAAAATTTCATTTGTGTAAAGGGGCTGATATCCCCTGGTTTCAACTTTAAATCTTATTGCCCCTGGTTTACTGTAGAATTCTTCTTTTTCATCTGGTTTTAATACAAAACTTCTTCCTCCAAAAGATATTTTTAAAATAGCATGAGAAGAAGTATTTATAATTCTTGCATAGGGATTTTTATATTCTTGTTTTGCTATAATCAAAGGATCTTTACCTGTGCTATCTGGAAAGTATGTTTTTTCCATTTTGATATGTGATTTATCAATAAAACCAGCTTTTCCGTCCTTGATACAATGTGCATATAGGTATTTTTTCTTATAAGGAATTAAATTCTCCACAAGCATAACTTCTCCTTTGGTCAATTTTCGTATTTTTTTTGTACAAGTTGAATCTAAGAATGATTCTGGCACAGTTGCATAATAAACATAAGTCTGGCTTTTGCAATTAAAATAAACAAGTATTAAAAAAGTGGTTATTAATAAAGGAATTCGTTTCATTAAAGTAGTTGTTGAAATAATTTTTCTGCTGTTATTAAGTCTTCAGGTGTTTCTACGCAAAAGCTATCGTATGGTGTTTCAAGAACTTCAATCTTATATCCATTTTCAAGCCAGCGTAATTGTTCAAGGCTTTCAGCCACCTCAAGTTTACTAGTCTGCAAGGTAGAAATCAATTTTAATATATCAGCCCTGTAAGCATAAAGTCCCACATGTTCATAATAATCATGGTTCTCCAGCCATTCGTCTTTAGAAAAATTTCGTAAAAAAGGAATAACTGACCTTGAAAAATACAGTGCTTCATTTTTAGTGTTAAAAGTTACCTTAACATTTCCAACGCCAAATAGGATCTCATTATTGTCTATCTTTTTTATTAATGTTGATAATTCTGTATTTGATTTTAAACCAGAAATGAGCATATCAATTTGCTCAGGCCTGATGAAAGGTTCATCACCCTGAATATTTATAATAAAATCATAAGGTTGATTTATTTTTTGAAATGCTTCATAACATCTATCAGTTCCACTTGGATGGTCTTGACTAGTCATAATGACCTCAGCACTAAACAATTCACAGTTTGCTCTTATTCTTTCGTCGTCTGTTGCAATAATTACTCTGTTTAATAGTTTGGACTTTAAGCATTGTTCATAAACTCTTCTCAACATGGTTTTGCCATGAATTTCGGCAAGCATTTTACCAGGAAACCTGGAAGATGCAAACCTTGCCGGAATAATACCTATTACGTTCATGAGTCAAATTTAAAGAAAAGCCCTTCAATATCAGGTTTGATTTTCAAAATATCCAGTTTGTAAAGTGTATCAGATACCTTTTCTAATTCTACTTGATCTATTTTATAATCTAAAGCCCACTTTGTTTTAGATAACCAAACTTTAACATCTTCTTCTTTTAATTTATAATATTCTGATATTTCATTAATTAAGGTTTTTATATTGAGAAACTCAGCTAAATATGGGTAAAAAATATCCAGCACATTTTTTATTAAACTCTTATTTTCCTGGTAGTAATTACTATTAGAAACCAACATAAAACATGGCCAGGGAGTTGGAATTTCATCAAAAAGATGAAACTCTCCGCTATCGACCAGCGGTTTAGTCATGAATTTTTCCCATAAAAACAATTCTGCTTCTTCATTTGAAAGCGCTTGTCGAGCTCCGGTAATGTCACCGACAACAACCATTTTTCCATCGCTTATTTTTATTTTTTTATCATTAGAATATACATAGGCCATAAGGTGTGAACCTGAACCAAACCGACTAATAGCGAAGCGATAAGTAGATATATCTGCTTTTTTTAAGTTTGCAGATGCAGAATGTACTCCCCAAATCAAGGGCGTTTCTACATAGGTTGTAACTATTTTAAAAGGAGCCCCATTAGCAATTTCCTTCACCGCACCCTCAGTTAATAAAAGTGCCAGGTCTATTTCATCATTTTTTAGTGCTTGGGCCATTGCGCCTGTTCCACCTGGGAAATTAGACCATACTAACTGAATATTTTGTGTAGAAAACAAATCATTTTCAATTGCCTTTATCCAAGGGTAATTAAAATGTTCGGGAACACCCCCAATGCGTAATGTTCTAAGATTCAATAATTTAAAATAATATGAAACTGAATATGTTATATACTTTTATTAACAAAGAAGGTAATGATTTTAACACATTTCATTTGGTAATTTTACAGTAAATATGCTTCCTTTCCCTTTTTCACTTTCTAATTCTATGCTTCCTCCAAGTTTGTCAACAGCTGTTTTAAGAATATGCAAACCTAGTCCTGTCCCTACAGATTTAGGATTGATTTTATAAAACATATCAAAAATTTTCTTTTTTGAATCTTCAGCAACTCCAATTCCATTGTCGCTAACTTTCACAATTACATGACCGTTGCTGTTTTTTAATAAAATATCCAGTTTTTGATTTTCTTTATATGGATCTCTGTACTTTAGGCCGTTCTCCACAAGGTTCTGAATAATAGATTTTATTAATATTTCATCAGAAACCACTTCTTTTTCAAGTTCAATTTTTTTATTAATAGATACCTGGTTATAATTTTCATCGTGTGCGAAGTTTTCGACAACATCGTCTATGATTTCAGATATATTGAGAGTTTGCTTGTTTACAGTACTTTCTTTAACTTTTGTTAAACTAAGTAAGTCAGCAATAGTGGACTGTAATCGCTTTGTGGTATCTCTGGTAAGCCTGAAATATTCCTTCATCTTCACTATGTCCGTCTCCATCATACCGATAGTTGCTAAACCAGTTACAGAGTTAAGAGGTCCTTTTAAATCGTGTGAGGCTTTGTAAACAAATGCATCCAACTCTTTGTTTTTAGACTCAAGCTCCCACGTTCTTGCTTTTACTTTAAGTTCAAGTTCTTTGTTTAAAGAGTCTTTAAGTTCCTCGTTTACAGTAAGTTGTTTAATAGTTTCATTTTGTGCCTTGATTTTGTCCCTTTGAAGAATTTTGATTCGGGCAGCTAAAGCAAAAGAAAGAAAAAGCATTTCACCTACCAACCCAAAGTTTATGCTGTAAATAGAAAAGACCGAATGTTCAATAATTCCCATGTTGGTAAATACGAATATTGAATAGCCTACTAACATCCAAACGAAAGCTATTAAATAGTAAAACGCAGGACTGTTAATATTTTTATAAGATTTTATTCCTGCATAAAATATTATAAGCAAAGTAATAATATCATACACTACCTGATTACTGTACTCAGGTATAATAAATGTTGTAACTAAATATATAGCTACTCTTATCAGTAGTACCCATTTAAGAGCTTTATCAACATTCGGTCTATCCTTTCTTGTATTAAGGAAGCTCCTTGCATACATAATTTCCCAAAAAATCATGAAGAGATTTGAGAAATTAAACATAAAATTATTCAGGTATGGTTGGTCAGGCCAAATAAATTGAAAGCCAAGACCGTCTCTTGCAAAGGAAAACAAAACCGCACCAGATACATATAAAATATAATATATATAAGTTACATCTCTTATTGTAATAAAAAGGAAGAGATTATACAAAACCATTGCCATACAAATTCCATAATATAGAGATAAAAGGAAATATTCAGATAAAGCATATTGTGTAAATTTCTGAACAGTAATTATTTTACCGCGGGGTGTTACGGGAATTTTTGAGATTAACCTGATATATATTTGAGTCGTTCTTTTTTTAATATGTGGTAATTGAAAAACGAAATTCTTATGCTTAAATTCTTTATTATCAAAGAGATAATCAAACCCTACTGTTTTTTTTGTGTAAATTCCCTTTTCATCCGGAAGATAAATTTCCATGTGACTAATTCTATAGTCCAAAAATTCCAGCAACCAATCTTTTATATAAGGTTCGTCGGGATTACGAATATCTAATCGAAGCCAATATGTTTTGTTTGGTTGTAAAAACTGAATAGGGTATTGCCTCATAGGGTTAAACATCCCTGAGTTTTGTCCCTTCACTATATCTTTAAAAGTAAATTTATTTAAAGAGTCTTCAAGAAACTGTACTTGTCTTCCAGAGAATTCATATTCATAAATCTGAGGTTTTAGATCTATAACAATAGAACTGTGGCTTGTGTAGGTAATTCCTAACAAGACGATTATTAAAAAATATTTAATCTTTGGAAAATTCATTCTATGAGATTAAAAAGACGTTTTCCCACAATTATTTAACGTTAAAATACAAGAAAAGATGTTAGTTAAGCTATGTCCAATATCTATGCCATGTAAGAACAAGGTTAGTAATGCACATTTTTTTATTAGATCGGTTCGTAATAAGGATAACGTGATTTTCAGCAATATTTTCTATTTTTGAACATTCCGCCTAATAGATGAACTCAGAAAAAAACATCGAAATTAACGATATAAGTTTTTTAGAATCTGGCCTTACCAGAGAAGAAGTACTAAACGATTACCGCATTGCTGTTGAAAGTAGAGAAGCCAGCATCTTAGGTAGAAAAGAAGTTTTTTCCGGGAAAGCAAAGTTTGGAATTTTCGGAGATGGAAAAGAAATAGCACAACTAGCCTTAGCCAAGGTTTTCAGGAAGGGTGATTGGAGATCAGGATATTACAGGGATCAAACCATTTTAATGGCTTTGGGTGAAGTTACCCTGCAACAATACTTTGCTCAGTTATATGCACATGCAGACCTTGAACATGAGCCTCATACAGGTGGAAGGCTTATGAATGTACATTATGCAACCAGAAGTTTAAATGAAGATGGTTCATGGAAACCTATAACAAAACAATATAACTCTGCTGCGGATGTATCCTGTACAGGAGCTCAAATGCCAAGATTGGTGGGGTTGGCATGGGCTTCTAAATTATACCGTCAAAATCCTGAACTTCATTCCTTTACTGATTTTTCTATTTCTGGGAATGAAATAGGTTTTGGAACCATCGGTAATGGCTCAACTGCGGAGGGTCAATTTTTTGAGGCAATAAATGCTGCGGGAGTATTACAGATTCCTATGATTGTGTCTATTTGGGACGATGAATATGCAATTTCAGTACCAAATGAATATCAAACTACCAAAGGCGATATTTACAAAGTATTAGAAGGTTTTAAAAGGGACCAGTTTGACAATGGTTTTGAATTATATCAGGTCGATGGAGATGATTATCCAGCTTTAGTTAAAACCTATAAAGAAGCTGAAATTATTTGCCGTGAAAAACATGTTCCTGTTTTAATACATGTTCGAAAATTAACCCAACCGTTAGGACATTCCAGTTCAGGGTCTCATGAAAGGTATAAATCAAAAGAAAGGCTTGAATGGGAAATAAAATATGATTGTATTAAAACTACCAGAGAATGGATTATTTACAATGATATTGCAGATGAAGAAGCGGTTCTGAATATAGAAGCTGTCGCCAAAGTTACTGTTAAAGAAGCACGGGATGCTGCTTGGCAAGCCTTTAGAAAATATTTAAAGGAAGACCTGGAAACAGCTAATTCATTGATTGATGAATGTATGTCGAACTCCTTACGCAACATTGAGATAGCTAAAATAAAAAGAGAATTGGATATTACAATTAATCCTGTTCGCAGTGATGCACTATCAGCATCAAGAAAGGTTTTAGCGTTAATGAATTCAGATCATAATGAATCAAAGCAAAAACTAAAAACTTTTATAAACAAGGTACTGGAAGAATGTAATGGTCGTTACAGCTCTCATTTATATAGTGAAAGTGAATATTCTGCACTAAAAATTGAAGAAATACAACCTGTGTTTAATGAAAGTTCACCTATTGTTGATGGAAAGGAAATATTAAGGGCTTGTTTTGATTCTATGTTGGAGCGTGATCCCAGGGTAATTGCTTTCGGTGAAGATGTGGGGGATATAGGAGATGTAAATCAAGCATTTGCTGGCTTGCAAGATAAATATGGAGTATTGAGAGTAACAGATACTGGTATTCGCGAATGCACAATCATGGGTCAGGGAATTGGGACTGCCTTGAGAGGTTTAAGGCCAATTGCTGAAGTTCAATATGTTGATTACATGTTATATGCTTTGCAGATATTGTCAGATGACCTTGCCTGCTTACATTACCGGACAAAAGGCGGTCAAAAAGCTCCGTTGATAGTAAGGACCAGAGGACATAGATTAGAAGGTGTCTGGCATAGCGGCTCACCAATGAGTATGATGCTTGGCTGTTTGAGAGGTATTTATCTTTTAGTACCCAGGAATTTTCTTCAGGCATCTGGAATGTACAATACAATGCTCAAATCAGATGACCCTGCTATTATCGTTGAACCTTTAAATGGATATAGGCTCAAAGAAAGAATGCCTGAAAACATCTCTGAAGTCTGTGTACCACTTGGAATTCCAGAAGTCCTCAGAGAAGGTTCAGATATTACACTTGTGACATATGGTTCAATGTGCCGGATAGTTATGGAGGCTGCAGAAAGACTTTCTGTTTTTGGTATTTCTACTGAAGTACTTGACGTTCAAACCTTGATGCCTTTCGATATAAATTTTAAAATATTAAATTCAGTAAAAAAGACCAATAGGATCATATTTGCTGATGAAGATGTGCCTGGTGGTGCTTCTGCCTATATGCTCGAGCAATCTCTGGATAAGCAAAACATATTCAGATGGTTAGACTCTAGTCCACGCTGTATTTCCGCTAAACCACACAGGCCGGCCTACAGCAGTGATGGCGATTACTTTAGCAAACCAAGTGTTGATGATGTTTTTGAAAAGGCTTACGAGGTTTTGAGTGAAGTTTATCCTGAGAAATTTCCATCATTGATTTAAATATGATTAATTTATTTTTTGAAGTATTATTTCAATTTTCAATGTCGTGGAAATGGCTATTTTTGCAGAACTAATTTTAAACTTAATAAATCTTTGACAATATGAAAGTTACAGTTGTAGGAGCAGGAAACGTAGGGGCTACCTGTGCAGATGTACTTGCGTACAGAGAAGTGGCCAGCGAAGTTGTATTGCTTGACATTAAAGAAGGAGTTGCAGAAGGAAAGGCATTGGATATTCTTCAAAAGGGACCCATTGACCTTTATAATACCCGAATTTCAGGTTCTACAAACGATTATTCAAAAACAGCCAATTCAGATGTAGTGGTTATCACCTCTGGTTTGCCACGTAAGCCAGGAATGACAAGGGATGACCTTATCGCTACGAATGCTGGTATTGTTAAAACTGTAACTGAAAATGTTGTTAAACATTCTCCTAACACTATTATAATCGTTGTTTCAAACCCATTGGACGTAATGACCTATTGCGCCCACCTAGCTTCTGGATTGCCTAGGAACAGGGTTATAGGAATGGCTGGCATATTAGATACCGCACGTTACCGTGCTTTTTTGGCTGAAGAATTGAATATATCTCCTAAAGACATTCAGGCGATGTTGCTTGGTGGGCATGGTGACACCATGGTGCCACTTCCAAGATATACAACAGTTGGTGGAATTCCTGTAACAGAATTGGTTGATGCAGAGAAATTGGAACTGATAATTGAACGTACCAAGCGTGGGGGAGGAGAGCTGGTAAAATTAATGGGCACTTCTGCATGGTATGCTCCGGGATCTGCAGCTGCTCAAATGGTAGAAGCAATTTTAAAAGACCAAAAAAGAATTTTCCCGGTTTGTATGCAATTAACTGGTGAATATGGTTTAAACAATGTTTACCAGGGCGTACCAGTTGTGTTAGGAAGAAATGGTGTAGAAAGATTACTTGAACTTAGTCTCGATACACAAGAGCTTCAGTTAATGCACGAATCCGCTAAAGCTGTAAGAGGAGTTATGGAAGTTCTTGATAATATTAATGCAGGTAAATAATTTTACAGATCTAAAGAATACTAAAATGGACGAAAACTTCGGAATACCTCAGATAAGTAAATTCATAACCAATCTTGCCTTATTTGATGGCAAACCAGAATTGATTGAAAAGTATGCTTCTAAGATTAAGGAAGGAAAACTTGATAATTTATCAGGTACTGATCTAAAAGGATACAGAACCAAAATGGCAAAAAGTATTAAATTTTAAATTTTTTCAAATCATTGTACAAAGGCAACCTCAAAAGGGTTGCCTTTTTTATTATAACTAAATCCATTTTAGATAGTTATAATTATTCAAACCTTCATAATGATAACTATTACAGAACATTCAGGAATTTACACTTTAGAATGCCAGCAAACAATACCCTGGTCAATCGAAAAAGCATGGGACTTTTTTTCCTCGCCTTTAAACCTTGCAAAGATTACTCCACCAAAAATGGGTTTTGAAGTAACCTCTAAAAACCTAGATAAAGTTTATCCAGGTCAGATTATCAGTTATCAAGTTGGAATTTTACCTTTTATAAAAACGAATTGGGTAACGGAAATAACGTACGTAAGAAGCCCTAAATATTTTGTTGATGAACAGCGTATTGGTCCATATTCTATGTGGCATCATGAACATATATTTGAAGAAACAGCAAAAGGCTTATTGATGACTGATCGTGTATCCTACCAGATACCTTTTGGTATAATTGGAAGATTTTTAACTGGTGGAATGATTAAAAACCAATTGCTTGAAGTCTTTAATTACAGGATTTTAATATTAAATAATTTGACTCAACCAGTTTAATTGACTGTCATTAGGAGAAGGGGAAACTAAAATTTCTGAATTTTAATGCCAATCCAGTTACCAATATATATCTTTGATGATAATTTTTAAAGATGCAGTTAGATATTACTGATAAATCCTTACTTCGTTTGCTTCAGCAAAATGCGAGGTATACTACCAAAGAGCTTTCTGAAAAACTACATTTATCTGCAACTCCTGTTTATGAAAGACAGAGAAAGCTTGAAAAAGAAGGATTTATAAATCGGTATGTTGCAATCTTAAACAAAGAAAAGCTAGGAATTAAGCTTTTGGTTTTTTGTCATGTTAAGCTAAAACAGCATGAAAGAGGGATGGCAGAGACTTTTGTAAAGGCAATACAATTGGTAGAAGAGGTAATGGAATGCTACAATATTTCCGGTGAATATGATTTTATGTTAAAAGTAGTTGTTGCTGATATGCCTGCTTATCAGGATTTTATTATGAATAAATTAACTATGATTGAGAATATAGGTAGTACCCAAAGTGTATTTGTAATGGGTGAAATAAAAACTGGTACTGCCTATCCTGTAATTTAAAGAGCTAAGCAAGGATTAAAATCCTTGCTTCTCTTCCATGTTTTCTTCCTTATTTCCTTTTTTCTTTTTCTTTTTACTATTTTCTTCAGATTCTGGTGTATTAGGTGCGACTTCTTCTGGTGTGGCCTCAGTTGGAACTACTTCTGCAGGCAGAGTTTGTGCTGGGATATCCTGCGCTTCAGTTTTCTTCTTTTTCTTTTTATCTTCAACAGGTGCTTTTTCTTCCTCAGGAGCCTGTTCTTCTACAGGAGCCGATTCAATAGGGGCGGTGCCTTCAGCCGGTTTATATTCATCATATATTTCTTTACCGAAATAATTTGAATTATAGTCTTTATTGAATTGCACCTTTTCACTTGGATCAGCAGCGACTACCGATAATTTACCACTGCCTTCCAATTTAGCTTTGGCTTGAACAGCTTTTGTAAATTCTTCATCATTTGAACACAATGCAAGACGATAGTTATCATAAGTTAAGAAATACCATTTATCGCCATTCGGCATAAACAGAATTTTTATCGCATCACCGTTTACAGTTCTCTTTATCTCAACGAATGCCTCTATGGAGGCATTAACTTCCTTCTTTAAAATGTTAGAAATTCCAACTAAACCTTTGTTATAAAATGCTGAATATTTCTCTGACCAGTGAAGGTTTAAGTTACTGATACTTATAGAGCCGGCAAGTTTCGACAAATTTGACAGCGACTTTTGGTTTCCTTTACCTACTTCTTTTTCGTAAGAATCAAATGCTTTTTGGCCTATGATATTTAACAGTTTTAGTCTTAACTGATCTGTATAATCATTGGCATACGGTGCACTTTTTTGGGCAGCATAATCCACTATTGCTGTGGTCATGGATGCCATGGCAGCTGGATTAACTTTATTGGCCGGGAAATTTAAGAAGGTATTGAAATCGTACTTTGCACTATCCAGGTTGCCAGAACCAATTATTGAAGTAGCAATATCAAAATCTACTAATGGCTGAATAAAGAATGCTTTTCCCTGATAATGAATTGCTGAAGTATTGTCATTGAATGTAAATGAATTACCTTCTACAAAATTGTTTTGTAATTTTTTTGCTTCTGCTACCACGTACTCTTTTGTAGCAGGATCGTATTTTAAGTTTCCTGATACTTTTAAAAGATCTTTATCATTGTCATTTTCCTTTGTGCTGATAAAGCTTGAATATAATTTAAGCCCATCAACTGTAAGAAATAATCCATTACTTATCGGGACACCATTGTCAGAAGTAGCATTTAATAAGTTTATCACAACCTCACTTGAGTCACCACCTCTTTTATAAGCAATCCAGCTCCCCATGCTGTTGTTCTTCTTTAGGTCAAGTTTCACAAATCCATTAAAAATTGGGTTTTTCTGGTTTGAGTGTAGTTCAATTGTTCCTTTAAATAAGATTCCTTCAGAAATATGAAGATTTTTGGTTTCTTCAATTTCTGCTTTTGCCAATATTATCCTCCTAGTTGTAATGACTTTAGATTTCTTTTTCGATTTTACAGCTTCCTCTTTGATCTCCGTAAAACTAAATTCATTCACTTTAATCTTATGTTTTTCTTTATCAGAAGATTTGTAATCTAAAAGTGCTTCGCCTTTAAATTCTTTCCTTGAAATAATATCCACCTTCGCATCTGTCAAAACTTGGTATTTATTTGTGCTACCCATTCTTACAATAGCATTTTCTAAAGTTTTAATCCTACCGCCTTCAAAAATGGTCAGCTTATTACTGTCTGGAAGAATTTCACTGTCAACCACTCTGATATATGGTACCCCTTTAACTATGAGATATTGCTTTTTAATATCATAAAAAGCGTATCCAGCCTGAAACTGCAAAGAGTCTGTTTCTTTGTTTATAGAATAAAAATTTCCTAAAACTGATTTCGATTTTTGATTACCCATTGTTAGGGTTTGTTTTTCCAAATCCCACTCACACCTGCTTATAGAAGTTGAATATTGTATATATGGAAACGTATCACTCGCAAAGCCTTCTACTTCAGGCGTAATAAGCGTTTTATTATTCTTTATATCAAAGTCAATTTTTACATTACTTGATACCATTGTAGGCTTATCCGGATTATCAGATTTGATTTTAAAATAAGATGACTGACTGGTAAAACTTTCTTCTTTTAGATTGTACTTTTTAGAAATTATCTCTGATCCATGAGTTACCATTTTACCATTTGCAAATGCAGCTTTGGAAGTTAATCCAATTCGCCCATCAAATTGAGAAGTATTTGTGTACAGATTGAATGGTTTACTAAATGTTTGAAAGAATAATGTGTCTTTTTTGGGAAACCATTTTACTTCATGTTCTTCTATGTTTATGTCAGGATGATGAACTTCAGGTGTTGATTGCTTTTTAACCTCTGCAGAGCTTCCTATTGCAACCAGGGAGTCAGGATAGAATATAAGGTCTTCAGATAAAATAGTGGAACCCATAGTTTCTAATTTTCCTGATCCCCTGATTCCCAGCATGTTTAAAGATATTTTATCATAAAAACGGCCTTTGTTTCCATATACAGGATACCCATCTTTTGGAATTTGATGCTCAAAACCTAAAGATAAATCATGTTGAAGTGTAAGTTTTTCTTTAAAATCTGGAAAGATACCTTTTGAAAGGAAAATTCCTTCGAATGCAATTGCTTGTTCCTGCTCACTATTTAAACTGTCAACTGTAAAAGGTGGAATTTTAAATGCAACATTTCTGTCATATGCACCACCCAGAATTTCTTTTTTATCAAAATAAACTACTCCTCCAGTACTTGCATGGAAAATAGGGTATTCTGGCATTAATCTTTTGCCACTTTTATTATTTGGCTTATTGATATATAGCTCCCCTCGTGACTGTTCAAGTTCAATACCAAGCCTTTTATGCTTCATATTTTCCCCACCATAAATTCCAATATTATAATCTTTAGAAATATTTATGTTTACTACATCTACACGGCCCATGCGGACCATAAAACTATCATAATCGAACTTATAGTTTCTTCCGGAAAACTGGAACCTTCCAGCACTTACCATTCCATCAAACGTAATTTTTCTATTTTTTTCAATTATTACCTGATTATTGCTGTCAGTTTCAAAATAAACATTCAATGGCTTACAGAGAAAAGCCCTTTTAACACCATTAGCAGTCATTTTCTTTGAAACTAAGTCTAAGATTACATTGGTTTTTTGAGGACTCAAACACTCGAGCTGGATACCATCAAAGTCTTTTTTGCTTGATTTTGATAATGAGTAATGCCAGGCTTTTTTTGTTAATTTAACAAAACCTGTTTGTGAATTAAATTCAGCAAAACCTTCCTGAGCAAGCACGCTCATGGCTGATCTTACAGTAGCTGCATTTAATTTATTGGCTGAAGCAAGGTCATCAGCATAAAAACTATTTCCTTTTCCTGACTTGGCAAAACCAGTTGCCATTTGTAAAGGATGAAAAGGATAAAGGCCTTTTAATTTGTCAAATTTTTCTTCTTCAAAATATTCATAGGAGGAAAGACGAACAGGAACCTGGTTACGGGCATTGATGATATAAAAATCTATTTTGTCTTTGTTGATGTCATATAAAGCCGCTTCTGATTGAATTTCTAATTTATGGTACGTATCATAAAAACTGGCATTTTTAAAGTTTCCTCCAGATTGGGTTAATTTTAATTGATTTTTCTTTTTCAGAAAAGTAAGTTTCACCCCAAAATGGTAAATAGAGTCTCCGCTGAATGGTAAAATAATAGCAGCTTGTTTTGAGGTAACGGCCGAGTCTGTAATTTCAAATCCTTTTGATACTGCCTTAAATTTCAGTATGTTGGCTTTTGTTAAGGTTAATGTGGAGTTCCCCAAATCAGCTGAAGAGGTATTGATAATCTTACCATTTAAACTGAAGCCCCCGGTTAAACTTAATCCTTCACCGATATTCCCAAGATTGATTTTATTTGAATACGAGGCAAAAGAAGGATAGGGGTTTCCAGTTTTATCAACCTTGTTCAGTGCTTTGAAAGCAAAAGATCCTTTTATAGGCTTTTCTATTTTTCCCTTATAACTAAAGGTAACATTTTCTGCATAAAGCTCTGGCTTAGATACATTTAAGGTATATTTGTCAAGTTCAGCGAAAACATCATTCCCATTCATTCCAGCATAGGTCCAATCAAAAGTTCCTTTGTCCCCAATAAAAATATTGTTAAATGCCATTGCATTACCCCTCACGTTTTTAATGGAAACAGAATCGGCTTTTGTTACAATAGTTAATATTGCATTATTTATTTTGATATATGGCCCGGTGAGTGGGGGCAAAGTAATGGTGGGCGTTTCGTTAGACCCTAAGACTTCAGCCATATTAACATCTGTAGATCCTTTAGGTTTTGTGTCCTCAGAAAAACTTGTGGCCCAATCAGTGCTTGCATCATTAAGTTTTTCAACTTTACTAACAGCTGGTTCCGCCGATGGCGCATCCTGAGTTGTTGCAGTTTTAGGATCTATGTACCAAATGTTAAAATTGGTAGTCTGAACATTTAATTTGTTAAATGTTGTGGAGTATAGGCGGTTTTGACCTAAAAACACATTTAAAAAATCAAGATATTTTTGATATTGTACAACTGGATTATTTTCAAGGACTTGTGAGGTAACATAAATAAGTGAATCAAGCTTAGCGTTCTTAACACCTTTTAATAAAACCGCATTGTTATATAGTTCAAAGTAACCCATGTAGTTAGGGTTTACACGATAGCGCTTTTTTTGCATCGAAATCAGAATGCTATAAATCTGTTGCTTTTGTTTTTCACTTAAATTCCCACTATTCCAAACACCATCAAATGTTTGTCCAATTTTAATAGCCTGGGGATTTTGTGAGGCATCCATCACTTGTTTCAAGTCTGCAGAAAATCTAGATCTGTCTTCTGAAAATTTTGCCTGGCCAAAAAGATTTAAGGATGCTAATCCTAAAATGAAAATAGAGACGATTAAAAATTGTCTTGAAAACTGCATGAAATCTATTTTTTAGTGAAAACCGGAGAAATCCAGTTGTTTTTGTTTTTTCTACTCTGATAAATTAAACCGCAAGGTTCAGTGCGTTCAAATATTTCTTCTAAGTCGTGTTCGAAAAAGCCACTTAAAACCAAAATTCCTCCAATATTGAGACAAGCTGCATATAATGGTAGTTCAGTCAACACTACATTTCGGGTAATGTTCGCTAGTATAATATCAAATTTTTCGTCAGAACTAACTGTTTCTGAGATTGTTCCGAATCTTATATCGCAATTTGAAATGTGATTTAAAGAAAGGTTTTCTGTAGTGTTTTCTATGCACCAGGGATTATTGTCTATTGCAACAATATTAATAGCACCTTTCATTGAAGCAAGCACTGATAATATTCCTGTACCGCAACCAACATCCAGCACTGTTTTGCCTTTGAACGACATTTCAGTCTGGTTTGCCATTACAAGTGCCGTAGTTTCATGATGGCCTGTCCCAAAAGACATTTTTGGGTCAATTACAATTTCCCATTCCATTGTAGGGTCTGCAGGATGAAATGTAGCCCTTATTCTTAATTTATTTTCTATTACAACAGGTTCGAAGTTTTTTTCCCATTCTTCATTCCAGTTTTTATCTTCCATCAGAATATGAGAATATTCTTTTATTCCTACAGATTCATATTTCTTCAAAATTTCTTCAAGACTTGCAATTTGAAAGAGATTTGTTTCAATAAAAGCTTCAAGTCTATCAGGATATTCTGCAAAAGAATCATAACCAATTTCAGATAGTTCAGCAATAAGAATCTCTGAAAACTCCACTTGTTTTATCGGAATGGTAACTTCTATATAACGTTTTGAAATGTTTGTTACCTCGGACATCCTGCAAATGATTCAGTTTTAGTATAGCAAATGGTAAAATCAGCATTTTTTTTGCTTTCAGTAATGTAAATCCTGAAATCTGCAATGTTTGGGCTTTCAGTAAGGTACCATAATCCTGCTTTGTCAGCATAAAGCCTATTATTCTGAATAAATACGATAAGGTCTGCAAAAGCCTCACTACTTTCCAGGTAAACCTTAAAATCGGCTTTTTTAGGATCTTGTTCTAAATAAACCGAACCATATATTTTACAGATGACAGGATTATTTAGCTGAGCAAAAGCAATGTTCCCTGTTAAAAAAATAACAGGGAATAAAATCAGCTTTATAAATTTATTGATTTTCAAGAGTTAGAAGGATTTTGCTATATCTACAAAATCTCTTGCTACCAGAGAAGCTCCACCTATTAAACCACCATCAACATCCGGGCAGGCAAATAATTCTTTGGCATTTGAAGGTTTTGCACTACCACCATAAAGAATAGATATACTATTTGCTACATCCTGACCATATTTGGTTGCCAAATGATTGCGTATTAAAAGGTGCATCTCTTGTGCTTGAGCCGTAGACGCAGTAACACCAGTACCAATTGCCCAAATAGGTTCGTAAGCAATAACTACCTTTTTAATGGTATCAGCATCTAAATGAAATAAGCTTTCTGTTAGCTGCTGTGTAACAAAACTGAAATGGATATTAGCTTCTCTTTGAGATAAAGTTTCACCACAACAAAAAATAGGAGTCATTGACCTTGAAAGGACAAGATCAGTTTTCTCTTTCAACATGTTGTTAGTCTCTAAAAAATATTCTCTTCTTTCGCTATGTCCTAAAATTACATATTCAACATGTATTGATTTTAACATGTCAACTGACACTTCGCCTGTAAATGCTCCAGAAGCTTTATTTGAACAGTTTTGTGCGCCAACAGATAAATTCTTAAAATCAGATACAATATCACTTACTTGTTGCAAGTGAATATATGGAGTGCAAAGTACCAACTGCACATCAGAATTTATCTCATTTTTAGATAATTCACCTACTTCTTTGGCAAGTAAAATACCTTCACTAAATGTTTTGTTTAATTTCCAGTTTCCGGCAACAATTTTTTTTCTCATAGTCTAATAATAGGAAGCTTCAAAGATAATTTATTTTTTTCCAAGGAAAAGCATTGTTCCATAGGTCTTTTTGACATTCAAATTATTTAACTTCTTCAAAGCCAGCATCTGTGAAACGCTGTATGGTGAACAAAGTATTGTCTTTTCCTTTCTTGTAGTCCAAACCTTTGAATAAAAAACCCTGCTGAGGGTTTATATTTTTTATTTCAGGTTGCGAAAAGAAATCAACATCTGTTTTGGTAAGCCGGGTAAGTTGATAGATTAATTCGTAACCGGTAAAAGTGTAAACTGACGGAATTGAATTAGTTTTTTTAATAAGTGATCTTGAAATCGAAGCTATTGTATCTCCCTCCAGGTTCATATAATCAGATCCCATAAAATAGAGGTTTTGCTTTTTCATCTGGTCAAAGTTCATAGACTGAAATTCGATCCAATCTGCGCTAACCAGCATTGGTATAGCTTTATCAAGTTCTGTCAATTTTCTTACGATACTTACTCCAAGGTATTGGTCTTTAGTACTTACGAATATAACACCTGTACTATCCAAGGTTTTCTTTGAGAAAAAATTATCCATTTTCCCTAATGTTGAAGCAGTTAAGCTCAGTTTCCCAATAGTTTTACCACCCGCACTATCATAATTTATTTTAAAAGTTGCAGCAACTACTGAATCCCTTGCATTTTTACTTGTTATAATCAATGCTTTCTTAGGGTTAAAATGGCTAGCAGAAAAATATGCTGCTTGCTTTGCCTGGGTTTCAAAAGAAGTTTTAAACAAACATACTTTGTTGGAACCTTCGGTGAATTTAAGGTTTGTGGAAAGGGGATTTACTACTAAAGTATTGGTAGTTTGTGCAAATCTATTGGTTGCCTGTGCAACAGAGTTTTGCAAAGGCCCGATCATAACGTCGTATCCAGCTAGCTCAGGCTTTTCTATAAATCGAATAAAATCTACTGAATCTTTCCCATAATCATACGCAACTAACCTGATTTTTGCTCCTGATTTACGCATAGAATCTGTTGCGAACCGTAATCCATTGTAGAGGTCAAACAAATACATATTGCTTTTTATCTCATTGTCGCGAAGATTTTCTTTTAAATTAAAAGGAAGCATAACTGCGATTCGCAAAGTATCTTTCGGGGCAGGTGCTTTAATTACTACAGAAACAGGGACTGTAACTGGCTCAGTATTTATGCCATAATCTTCAATTAGTCTTTTAGCATATTTTTTATTTCTCCAACCACCTTCGTCTTTAACAAGATTATATAGTATAGTTGCTAAAGTTGTATCCTTGCAGTTTTGCCTGTTTAATTCTATAACTGTATCCTTTAAAGAAGGAAAATTAAGATAGTTCCATTTCAGGTTTTCAACATCTTTTTTAAGATATTTAGACACTATTCGCTGAGTCCAGAGCAATCCATTGGTATACTCACGTTTTTCAAAAGACATTACTGACATTAAATAATAAGCTTCACTTATTTTATTCCAGGTTGGGTACTTCTCTATGAGTTTTGTTAAATAATGATTTGCAGACCAGTATTGTTTCTGTTGATAAGCACAATACCCGTAAAAATAGGTTGCGTTAATCCTATTTAAATTCTCAGGATGTTCATTTGAAGCTTTTTTAAACAAATCCATGGCTTTAGCATAGTTTTTGTTTTTTAATTCTGTTTTGGCAGCTTCATAGTTTTTTTTGTGATCTATCTTTTGAGCTGGTAGGGTAGTTGTAGACAGTAGTAATACCACCCAAAGTTTTGAGTTGTGAGTTGCGAGTTGCGAGTAAATCTTGCCAAATAACGTAATGTACAAACCTTTCATTTTGTGTTGTTTTTCTTAATTCTCAAACTTTTATTGTTATCAAAATTGTAAGTTAAACTCACAACTCAAAACTGGCAACTCAAAACTTTTATTGTATCTTCTCTTTATTCATCACACTTGCCTCGCCTCTTACTACAATTTTTTGCGCTGATACATCAATAATGTTTGTTTGTATTAATGCCTTGTTTTTTTCTTTTTCTACTTCTTTTACTTCTAATATGGCTTCATAAGGAGTTTCAACAAACATAGGCCTTAAAAATTCCATGTTTTGTTTTAAATAAACTGTGCCTTCACCAGGGAATTTGGTTCCAAGTATTTTTGAAAACACACTTCCACCTAAAAAGCCATGGATAATAGGTTTTTTAAAGGGGGTATTAGCGGCATAATGCGCATCAAGGTGTAATGGATTGTTATCGCCAGTGACACGTGCAAATTCATCTACTTCCTGTTGGGTAAATGTAAAACTGTATTTGTAAATTTGCCCTGCTTCAATCATTGCCAAAAGTTATTTTGGCGAAATTACACAAATTCACACCAGCCCCAAATTATGTTCATTGTTGGAAATGCTATTTTAAGCGATGATATAATTGAGAAGCATTTTGTATGTGATCTAATTAAGTGCAAAGGGGCTTGTTGTGTTGAAGGAGATTTGGGCGCTCCTTTAGATCTTGAAGAAATAGAACAAATAAAAGAAAACCTAGATTCAATACTACCCTATATTACCGAGAGTGGGAGGGAAGTGATTGAAAATGAGGGTTTTTATTTAAAAGATTGGGAAGGAGATTTCTCAACCACCACAATAGAAGGCAAAGAATGTTCGTTTGCTGTTTACAAAGAAAACGGAATCCTCAGTTGTGGAATTGAACAAGCATGGCGAGATGGAAAAAGCACATTCAGAAAACCTATTTCATGCCACTTATATCCTATAAGAATTGATAAATACGGTGATAATGATGCATTAAATTATAATCGTTGGGATATTTGTTCTCCAGCATGCGATAATGGACTTTCTCTTAAAGTTCATATTTATGAATTTCTAAAAGAACCCTTGATCCGGAAGTATGGCGAAGAATGGTATAATCAATTAGTAATGGAAGTAAAAAACAAGAATGAACTTTGATAGGATGGTGCTTCCTCAATTTTGTATCACATAATATCAAAAAATGCAAAAAAAGCCCTGATAGAATTTAATTATCTATCAGGGCTTTTAGTAATTGTACTTATTTTTTAGCGTCTTCGTTTTCTTTTACTTTAGACATTGGTCTGTCTATTGTTTCATAAGATGCGAATTCAACTTTTCTTTTTGCAATTTGAAGATTGTCTTTAGTTGCAAGATCTTTTTCAACTTCATTTTTTCTAGTATCAAGTGCTTCATAAAGAACTTTAACTTCGTCCCAATCTTCTCTTGAGTAATTTGACTTGTTATTTTTTACTGTAGCAACAAAATTCTCATAAACACCAAGTATGTTTTTAGCATTTACCCAATCAAATTTGATGTCTTGACCCATTTTTCCCTGGCCAAATAATGCATCTCTTATTTCTTGTTTTTTGCCTGGCGATTTTGATACTGTAGCATCATCAGTTTTAACCGTAGATGAATCAGTAGTCACCGTCATGTTATTATCAGTAGCAGTGCTGTTTCTGTCTTTATACTCTTGAAAATCCTTTTTACTTTCTGCAATACGGTTTTTCTCAGCTTCATCGTTAGCATCCGCTTCAGCCTTTGCTAATTTTAATTGATAATTTGTTTCTATAGTTGCCCATGAATCACTGTTACTTGCTGAAACTGTTTTAACCGAATCAACATACATTTTTAATTCCTGAGAAGCATCTCTTGAATCTTCATTTTCTTTTTTGTTACAAGATGTGCTTA
>JACMRH010000022.1 GCA_014376535.1 Cytophagales bacterium
TGGAAAAACTATTACCTGGAAAAGTGTAATGTTGTAAACCAATTAAAGGACTAAAGTAAAATTGTAAATTTTTAACAGGACTAATCAATAAACCTGTAAACTTATTTTAGGACGAGACACAAGGTCGTTGTTCGGAGCCGAAACGATCCTTGCTCCATGTGTTGGCTTCGGCTTCGCTCAGCCAACGATGACATCTCACTGTCAACAGAGGACTCCGAAACTAATGACAAAAGACATCTGTTAATTCAAAACCATCTCATACATGAAAAAAATCAACATGTGATGCACACAAATCATAATTTACAGCTGACAAATTGATACTGACAGCATACAAAGCGGTTTTGCAAGATCCAACACATAATAAATTATAAAAGCCCCTCGAAAAGGGGCTCTTATTTATGTTGTCCAGCAGAAATTTATTAACCCTTAACAACTATGATCCGGTTTTATTTGCCCTACACATCAGGATTATCACCCCCCGCATTTCCATCATGGTGCAAAGCATGGTGCTGTGCCGCCGCCTTTGCATGGTGTTTAGCCAGTTCCATGTGTCCATAGGCCACATAAGAGTGATGTGCTTCCCTTTCATGTTCGCCTGACAAATGCAATTGGTTTGCTTTATTGTGATACTCGGCTGCCTTTTTTAAATGTTCTGCAGCCTTTAAATGATGCTGGTGATTATCATGTTCCATAAAAATTTTTTTTCTTTTTTATTGAAAACATCATGCCTTAACTACTTGGCTGGTGGAACACCTGAAGGATTTGATGGTGGTGTTGCGGGTACATTACTTCCATTCTGCGGATTTGAAGGCCGACCTCCGCCACCAGGTGCCCCGCTTCCTGCGCCTGTAGACTGTGTAGCCGGTGCTCCTGCCCCTCCAGCTCCAGGATTAGTATCCCCACCATCTTTCAAATCGTCATTGTTGATGGTTTTCCTTCTCTTTCTTTTTTCATCACCGCTTACTTTTCCGATTCGGTAACTAAGGTTAATCTTAAAGTTCATGTTGTGAAGCGTAGTCACAGTATTTTGCTGGATCACAGGAGAATGCAGCTCGTTCCTGATCTTGAATGATGGGGTAAAAAAGTTTTCTGCTCCAAAGCCTATACTTCCTTTTTTATTGTTGAAGTCCTTCTTTAGGCTTAGGCTGTAAATACCAAATCCACCCTGGTAGCCTTGTAACTGGACTTGTCTTCCCCGGTAAAAGCTGAAGAGCTGTAAACCCCAGCCTCTTGTCAATTCATAAGATCCTGAAATCCTGCCACTGGCTACCCAACCTTGGTTGGATGCATTGTAAAGCGGATCCGGAACATTGTTTTTCAGCACCGCATAATACACATCTGCCCCCCCGTTCAAAGTAAATTTTTTCGAAACATTGATATTGGCAAAGAGGTTAAAACCGTAGGCATTTTCTTCGCCGATATTCTGATAAGTGGTTCGGATTGTATCACCATAAACATCTCTTACACTTTGGATTGCACCGGTAGTATTGCGCATAAATGATGCAAGGCTAAAGGAACCAATCTTGGTAAAAGTACTGAACGACAACTCATAATTATTCGTGTATTCAGGGCTCAAGTAAGGATTTCCTACGGTAGCATTTAAAGGATTGGATGCCTGAGTATTTGGGTTAAGGAACTGAAGAGAAGGCCTTTGGATCCTCCTGTTGTAAGAAGCTTTTATTGTACTTGTTTTGCTTACTTTCTTCGAAATATTTAAACTTGGTACGAACACATTGTATCCCGGTATGTTCACATTGCTAACCACTGCATTTTCATAGTTGGCATTGATATTCGTATACTCATACCTGGCACCAGCTTTGAGACTATATGTTTTTAAAAAGCTAAGAGTATAAGTTGCGTATCCGGCCGTAATGTTCTGATTGTAGTTGAAAACATTTGATAAGCCTGGTGAAACAGCATTGGGCGAACCGTTGAAAGTCTTATTCGTCTGGTATTCACTGGAAACAGTTCGCATTATGTTTTTTGCGCCTACTTCCACCAGCTGCGATTTTCCAATGGGTTCCTGATAATCTGCCTGAACCGTTACTTCCTGATTATAGCTTTTATTAGTGTTGGTAATGGTGTTTGGACTTGCTAATGTTGAATTGTCGTTATAAATATCATTATTAAAGCTATTGTTCCTGCTATTTCTGCTTAAAAGAGTAAGAAGACTAAACTCCCTTTGTGGCTTGGAAAAAAGGTGTGTGTAGGTAAGGCTTGCATCTACGGTATTCGATAAATCTTTTGCTTCTACTTCTCTTCTGTTAACACTTGACAATGTATCATTTATGTAAGTCCGGGTGTATAGATCATGTTGTAAGTTGATCATGTTCCGCAAAGAGTATTTTACGGAAGCATTGATAGAATTATTCTTGTTAATGTCGTAATCCCATCCTAAAACATAAGATCCAAAGGCCATATTGTTTTGGGTACGTGCCTCTTGCTTGTTTCTTATTTGTTGGCCCGTTTTGCTGGTTGTCAGCTGGTTATTTTCAAAATTTCCCGGAATATTATATCCCAGCCTACCGTGACCTCCAAGCGAAAAGCCCATTCTCCCTTTTTTATAACTTCCGTTTATGCCAAAGCTTGAGCCTCTTATTCCACCACTTGCGTCTACACCAAGTGAAAAGCCTTCAAGGTTATTCTTCTTCAAAATAATGTTTACAATTCCTGCAGATCCCTCAGCATCATACTTGGCTGATGGCGAAGTGATTACCTCAACAGACTTAATCTGGTCTGCGGGTATTTGCTTCAAGGCATCGGCAAGGTTTGTGGCCATAATAGTGGAAGGTTTATTGTTTATCAGAACCCTTACATTACCACTTCCACGCAAACTGAGGTTTCCATCCATATCTACAGATAGCATGGGCGCCTTTCTGAGCACATCTGTTGCATCTCCACCTTTATTAGTGGCATCATTTTCAGCATTGTAGACAATTCTGTCTACTTTTTCTTCAATCAAGACCCTTTTTCCTTCAACCAAAACCTCTTGTGTTGTCTGTTCCAATGAACTTAAATCTATTTTTCCCAAATCATGTATCTCTTTTTTTTCGTCAATATCCAGAAGGATGTCCTTGTTTTTATAACCAATAAAAACAATAGAAAGCTTAAATGTACCTGAAGGGGTTTTCGATAAAGTAAATCTCCCTTTATCATCTGTAAGCGTTCCATCAATTGCTTTATTATCTGAAGTCCTGATAAGGGCAAGAGTGACAAATTCGACGGGGAGGCCACTGGCAGAATCGACAATAATTCCTGCAATCTTTCCTTTTCCTCCTGTTGTATTTTGCAGGCTATCTAATCCATTTCCTGGCATTTTTTCCTGGCCAGATACACTATGAAAGACGAAAAATAAAAGGATTGAGAATGAGATTATTTTTTTCATTTTGTTAAAGCGTAACCGCTCAAAGATCAGAATAATTTTATAACTTAAAAATTATAATTAATTTATAAAATTAACATAAACTTAATAAAATATTATAACATATTAATGTTCAGTTAATTAATAAAATATAAAATTAGACCATTTATATTAATTAGTCGAAAATTCTATAAAACTTTCGACCAATATTGTTTTTTGTTCGAAAACTATTTTTACATTTGCCTTCACAGCATTAGAAAAGAAGGTAATTATCTGCCTGATTTAAGAAAGAAAATTCTCCATGGAAATCACTGAAAAAGAAGCTGGCAAACTTGAGGTAATACTCAAGGCTGCCCAAAAAAAGTTTGCTGAATTTGGCCTTGCCAAAACGACAATGAATGACATAGCATCGGAGCTTGGAATGGGGAAAGCGAGCATCTACTATTATTTCGATTGCAAGGAAAGTCTTTATGAAGCAGTTATTTCAAAAGAACAGGAACACTTTTTGCAGGAGATCCAAAAGATCATTAAACCAAGTGTGAGCGCTAAAGCTATCTTGAAGGTTTATTCCAAAAAAAGGACAGTTTTGTTTGAATATTGTCTTAACCTGGCGAAACTTAATGGTGAAGGTTTAAGCAATTGTCTGCCTTTTGTGAAAAAACTTTTTGATGAGTTTGGGCAAAAAGAAGTAGAACTTATAAAATCCATCCTGGAACTGGGAATGACAAATGAGGAGTTTGCACCGATCCATGCAGGCGTTGAGGCAGAATTTATCTGCACGATGATGCTTGGTTTAAGGCAGGCTACTAAATACAAAATGAAAGAGTCACTTATGACCAAAGACGATTATAAAATCCTGAATTCGAATATGAGCAAAGCTGTTGATATGTTTATAAGTAGCATTGAGAAATAATTGCGGAATTTGACTTGACAATTAACAGAAATAGCAAAACAGATTGTAATAATTTAAACACTAACAAACTTCCAGACTCAAATACCTCTCTTTTGTGTAGGTGTTTGGGGGAGTTACAAACCAACAAATATGCCTAAATCCTTATTAAAATTTTGTCTTATTTTAATTGTAATACCAGCCTTTCCCCAGGAAACGAAAACTAATTACTCTCTAAAAGAAGCAATTGATTATGCTATTACAAATAACAATCTTGTAAAAAGCAGTGAGCTTGACCGGCAACTGGCCAAAGCCAGGATTGGTGAAGTACGCGCAGGTGCACTTCCTCAAATTAATGGCAATGCGGACCTGTTACATTACTTACAGGTACAGAAAAATATCCTGGAAAATGGCATCGGATTTAATACCAATCCAAACCTGCCTATCGGAGCCGTGAACAAAATACAATTAGGTCTTCCAAACCAGTTTTTACCTAATATCACAGGCTCACAATCTCTTATAGATATCGCATTATTTAGCAGTGTTAGTTCTTCTTCAACATTAAAAAGCATTGCAGATAAGAATGTTACCCGTACCAAAATCGACATTGCACTAAATGTTACAAGGGCTTATTATGCTGTTCTGGTCAATGAAAAGCAATTATTTTCAATCAATGCAAACCTGAACAGGTTAGATTCTTCTTACAGGCAAGCCAAAGCGGAATTTGAACAGGGATTGGCCAGGACTATTGATGTAGACAGAAGGGAAGTGAGCTATAACAACTTGAAAGAAGAAAAAATCAGGATTGAAAGCTCTTACCTGTTAAGTATGTCTGTTTTGAAATACCATATGAATGTTGCACCTGAAAGTCAAATCTCCCTTACAGATAAACTGGATGAAACTATATTAACCGGCCTTGAAAGTACTTCTTTACAGAAAGGGGCTTACAACAACCGGATCGAATATTCTATTTTATCAGCACAAAAAAAGATGTATTCCTACGACACCCGGACAGCAAAAGCAAGCAGATATCCGCGCTTGCTGGCCATAGGTGCAATTGGTTATAATCCGGGTGCTTCAGAGTTTAAAAACCTTACCCAATCTGTCCGCTGGGAACAGTATTCTTATGTTGGTTTAAGATTGCAGGTTCCAATACTTAACGGTTTTGTAACACATTACCGGGTCCAGCAAAGAAGGATCCAGGAACAGAAAACAGACCTTGACATCAAACAACTTGAAAAAACAATTGATCTGGAAACAGAACAATCAGTCATAAACCTAAACAACAACCTGAAATCACTTCAAACTCAAAAGCGCAATTTGCAGCTTGCTGAAAATACTTTAAAGCTTTTGAAAGCTGAGAACGCAGAAGGCATTAGCTCGAACCTGGATGTGACA
>JACMRH010000258.1 GCA_014376535.1 Cytophagales bacterium
TATTGAACCGGCTGAATATTGCAGAGATACACTCATATCAGCCCGCTCAATCACGTTAGAACTCCATTTTACATTTCTTCTGTGGGGAAGAACCTCATTCACATTAAAGCTATAATCTCCTGCTACTTCTCCCACCAGATAACTTCCACTTCCATTAGGACATAAAACAATATCACCATTTAAAATTCCTTTCCCTACTGTCCATAAAGCCCCACAAGCCAAACCAGCGGCAATCTTTGTCTTATCAGGAAATTTGGTTAAATACAGTGGGACAAACTCTTGATTAAAAGTTCTCCAATTATCATGCAGTTTGTTTGACAAATCTGTTTCTATCCCAAAATCAGCCCCGATAAAACCATCTTTCAAAGCTTCATTGACATACATGCTTTTAGGCCCAAGCATTACTCTGTAGTAGTTCTTCATATAATAAAAATGCTAATATCCCCAATCCGAATGACTCACCGGCAACTTGTTCAACTCTGATTTCAATTCTCTCCAATCAGGCAAAAACTTATTCATTAAGGCTAAAAATCGTTCGTTATGATTTCGCTCTAAAAGGTGCACTAATTCGTGTACAACAATATATTCCAAACAATGTAATGGCTTTTTGGCAAGTTCCAGATTGAGCCAAATCCTCTTGACTTCAATATTGCAGGTACCCCATTTGGTTTTCATTTGTTTAATGCCAAACCCCCTTAACTCGACACCCAGAATCTTTTCCCACTTTTTAATCATCGTAGGTATTACTTTCTTTAAATGACTCCTGTACCATTCATTAAAAATCAACTGACATTGTTCAGTGTTTGTATTGGGTTTTACAAAAAGTTGAATATGCTTCTTTTGCAAGACAATTTTAGACTGCAGATCATCTTCAATGATTTCCAGCAAATACTTTCTCCCTTGAAAGTAATGGGTCTCCTTGTTGATAAACTCTCTTTTGCTTTCTCTTGCCTGACTACGGATCTTCTTTTGCTCTTTTTTGATCCAGGATAACTTGCTGATTGCGTACAGCCGAATGGTTTCTTCTGTTAAATGCAAAGGTGCGGAAATACGCACATCTCCATAGGGAGGCATGACGCTGAGATGAACATTTTTGATGTTCTTTTGAATAAGGTCTATTTTAATATCTCCTAATTCCATTTCTACTTTAAAAACTCCTCTTGTTCTTTGATAACCGCAAATACTTTTTCTGTTTCGTCAAAGTCGTTTAACTTCTTGAAAATCTCCCCTTTGATTCTGTTTTCTTTGGCGCTATCGCCTTTCCATCCTGTCGGTGCATATTCCGTTACAACATCGTGTATGATGAGTGCTTTTTCTACGTCATCATCAAACAAGTGATACAATACTACTTTGGCTGGAGTGTTTAATTCTTGTGGTGTATCGTTCGTTTTTCCTTCCTGTACTTGTTTGGCGAGTTCTGCAATTTGTCTTAAGTATTCTTCGTATTCTATGGCTTTCGTTCTGCGTTGCAGAATAATTACTGAGAGCAAATGGCTCATTCTTTCAAAGAAGGCCGGGTCGTTCAAGTGTTCCTTTACAATTTTGGACCGAACGCTGTTTTCAACTGTTTCCGCTACGGCTTCTTTGTCTTTTTTTAGATTGGATGGAAGTGTGTCAACTGCCTGATCCAAGCCCGCTTTTACAATTATTTCAAGCAAGGAAAGGCTGTCAAATTCTGAAATTTTTCTTGGCACATCCGCTTGCAGATAGTTGTCAATCAAGTGACGCATGTCCGCTTCGTAATCTTTCACATCCAGCTTTTCCGCACTGGCATTTTTGATGTCCTCTCTTAACTCAAGATAAAATTTCAGGCGATTTTCGATATGCTTAATTTCTGCTGCACTGTAACCTGCTGCTTCCATTTCATCGGAAAGATTGGCATAAGCACGGATAAAGGCTACTGTCTTTTTATACAACTCTTGTCGAAGCAGTTCTCTTTCTTTCAGATCTTCCGGCACTTCAGTATTGCCACAAAAATAATAACGATAGGCAGCATCGTCTCTAGGGTTAGGAACTGGTTCGCAGATCAATTCCAGTTGTTCCAAGGCTGTATCCAATCGCTCCCTGCTTTTTTCCAGCCTGGATTCCAGCAATATATCGCAGTCTTCTTTTTTGAAGGTATCGTAATCCAGTTCTGAGGTATAAATTTGGATGGCTCCCGTTCCCTTGTCGTTGACCAGGTTTTTGAACAAGTCCATATAATCGACAATGTAGCCCAGTTCTTTGTCTTCGGTATCCAATCTGTTCACACGGCAAATGGCTTGAAACAAACCATGGTCCTGCATGGATTTGTCGATGTACAAGTAGGTACAACTGGGTGCATCAAAACCTGTCAACAGTTTGGATACAACTACCAACAATTTCATTTGGGCAGGATGCTTGATGAAGAGATCCTTTGTGTCTTCTTCGTATTCTTCTGTAGTTTTATTACCCAGAAGTTTTGTGTAGATATTATAAATGGATTGCTTTTCGGTTTCTGTATTCTCTCCTGTTTCTTCGTTGACAACATCCCTGTGACTGGGATTGTAACTGGTGATAATACCACAATGCCCTCTAAGCGGTGTTTTCTGGAACAGTTCGTAATACTGGCACGCTTCGTAAATGCTTTTTGCAACCAGAATAGCTGTGCCTTTGTCCTCATTGATCCGGGGCTTTACGCTGAAATCCAACACAATGTCTTTTACAACTTTGTCCATGCGGTTCCTGGAGCTCAGCACTTTTTGCATCGTGCCCCATTTCTTCTTTAGTTCTGCTCTCTGGAAATCATTAAGTCCTCTGGTTTTGGCTTCAAACCATAAGTCAATGTGCTCCTGTGAACTTATGTGCTGATCAATGTCCCGGGCTTCGTAGACCAAATCCAGCACTACTCCATCTTCTACCGCCTCATTAAATTTGTAGGTATGGATATAGCTGCCAAATACTTCCAAACTGGTTTGCTTATCTTTCTTTAAAAGCGGTGTGCCTGTAAAACCAATGAATACAGTGGAAGCTGGCATAATGGCTTTCATTACTCTGTGTAATCTTCCGCTTTGAGTACGGTGACACTCGTCTACAAACACAAAAAGCTCGCCCATTACTTTGGGCGGATTGTTTTCTAATTCCTGGATAAACTCTTCAAACTGCTTGTCCTGGCTTTTGCCAAATTTATGTACCAGGCTGCAAAGCAATCTCGGTTCTGCCTGGCTGAGTTTGTGCATCAGGTCTGTGCCGCTCTTGGCACGTTCCATGGTCTTGTCACCTGCATTGGCAAATACCTTTTTGATCTGGGTGTCCAACTCAGTCCGGTCGGTAATAATAGCTATGCGGGCATTGGGATTGTTTGCCAGAATCCATTTGGCCAAAAGCACCATGGTGATGCTTTTGCCAGAGCCTTGTGTATGCCAGATGATGCCGCTTTCTTTACGGGCCACATGCTTCTGTGCTTCTTTGATACCAAAGTATTGATGATAACGGGGCAGCTTCTTTTTCCCATCATCAAACAATACGAAATCGTGTATGATTTCTAAAAAGCGTTCTTTCTGACAAATCTTTTTCAGGTATTTGTCCAAAACCTGTGGTTCATAGACTGTTTCGTCTTCTTTCCATTTAAGGTAATACTTAGAACTTGTTTCAATGGAGCCATAGCGTAAGCCTTCACTGTCACTTCCTGCAAAGCAAAACTGAATAGTACTGAAAAAATCCTGGATAAAATCAGCATGTTGATTGGTGAGGTTTTGCCGAATCCCTTCACCAATGCTTTTGCTGCTCTTTTTTAATTCAATAACAGCAAGGGCAATTCCATTTACATACAATACTACATCCGGGCGCATTTCCCTATTGCCTTTGATGGTAACTTCTTCGGCAATGTAAAAATCATTGTTCAGTGGGTTTTTCCAATCGATGAGCCAGATGGTATCTGTGTGTTTGCCAATGGCTTCTTTTACATCTACGCCATAATGCAGCAGATTATACACTGCCAGGTTATTGAAATATAAACTACGCTGGTGATTGACCGATTCGCTTTTTAGCTTTTCAATGGCTTTGCCTATCAGGACCTCTGAATAACCCTGTTTGTTTTTCAGAAATTCTTTGAGCGGTTCCTCTTCAATGTTGCTGTTCTCAAACCTATCCTGCAGGTTGCCGCCAAACAGTGGTTGATAACCCAATTCTTCAATGAACAGGCGTACTACACGATTTTGAGTAATGCGCTCGCTGTTCATACAAGTCTGATTTTGCCTGTGAGGAGATTCTGCATCATGCCTTGTTTGATTTGTTTGTATTTGGAAAGTTTGGTTTCAAGGGTAGTTATTTCAGAGTCCATTTCAGAAAGGGCGGAAGCTATTTGATTTTGCTCTTCTTTTGATGGAATATGAACGCTAATTTGTTTAATTTTTCCTGGACTAATTTCTAAAAACGTACTTCCACTAGCATTCTGCAACAGTATATTTTTTAATGTTGAAACTAAATAATATAAGTATTCATTATTTATTCCACTCTTTGCTATTAATGATTGAAAGCCTTGGTTCGTGCAACCTTCTGCCATTAAAATACTTAAGTCTCCAATACCAGCACGTGTCGTAAGGAGAATCGTCCCAATAGGTAATATTTTAGCAGAGCAATCTAGAAGTCCTTCTTTTGTGATTTTTCTAATACTGTTAAAAGTATACTTATGCTTTCCGATTTCCGTGGGTGTAAACCAGTTTATAGTTCCGTTCCAATAAATGGGATGAAAAGTACTAGGGGTACCTCCACCAACAACCTCTGCAATATCTCCTAACTTTTTCTCTTTCCAAGCTTCCTTAGGCCTAAGCAACTCTTGCATAGCACCTTGTTTGATGTTGCGCTTTTTAGTTATGAGTTTTTCTAAGTTGGTAATGAGGGCATTGGTATCGGAAAGAGCTTTGGCAATGAAGGCTTGTTCTTTTAATGAAGGAAGGCCAAGAGGATATGTTTTTAATTGCTGCAGGTCAACTCCTGTTTGTCCTGAAGAACGTTGAGATAGATTTTCAACAAAATCGAAAAGTGAACTTTGTTTAAAAAAGTGATAGGCATAGTCTTTATTGATTTCTTTTGACGGAATAGCTTTAATCAAAGCGACGTTATAAGCACCTTCTAATCCGCGCAATATTTGAAAGATAGGTGGACCATATCGCCCTATCATAATATCTTCCTTTTTACAAAATTTCCGTGCAAACTGGATTGGAATATATGTTTTGTATTTATCTGTTTTGTAGTCTCTTATTTGAAGTAATCTTATATAGCCTTGTTTTTGAACTGGTATAAATGTAGTTAAAGGAGGTTGAGAGCCTCCCGAAAATTCAATTAACTTGCCCAATTCTTTCACCTCCCAATCCTCCGGAATCAACCCAACTTCCGTCTGTTTGTATTTATCGGTACGAACTTCTTCCGCTATTTCACTTGTTATTACTTCTGTCAATTCCTTGAAATTTATGTCGTAGTTGTTGATTCGTCTTTGTAATGCATTCAGATTTTGGATCAGCTTGGGAAAAGGGAGATTGTCGCCATAGATCATGTTTTCCTGCATTTGTTTGTAATCGGCCTCCCAGTGATGGAGAATCTCTTTAGGCGGGATAAAACGAATATGCTTAGCGGCATGGTACGCATAATCTACACCTGTTACAGGGGTGAATTTTTCCCGATGTGCCACAATCGTTTTGTACAAAGTAGTATTCAAAAGTGCCACATCTGAATACTCCGATCTGTCCAGCTTTTCAATATCATACAAATGCCGGCTCAAGCGTTCTACTTTGGCAGATTGCTCTTTCTTTTGAAATTCTTCGTGCAGCAAAAAGACCTTTTCTAAAAAAGTGCGCTCAGGATTGACAACCGGAACAGTAATCGCAGTATCGGCAAAAGCACTTCCTGCAAAATTTTCCGCAACTATGGTACTGAATGTTCTATCGGTATTGGGTTCTTTTAATGAACGACAACCTACTTCCACCAGCACACCAGGCTTCAGATAGGTTTCCTTCTCTGTTAAGTTGGGATAATAAATCTCAATGATAATAGGGTCCTGATCGTGGTTTATTACTTTCTTATAGTTTAGCGTTACACCCTCAAAACCAGCTTCTGCAAATTTAGCCCGAAGTTCTTCGATAAAAGTGGTGGTCATGAATTCGTAAGACCTTCTTCTTAACCTCCGAATATCTCCTTTGCTTAACTCACCTGTAAAGCCCAGGTATTCCCTGTCAATAACCAAGTCAATATCCTCTGAAAATCGCTGGATCAGGTTCCATCCTTTGCTCAGGGAAGTTCCGCCTTTGAAAACCAGAGCAGGAGCACATTCCATGGAAAAAACCAGGGCCATTGTATGAACCACCCACCAGTCTTTTTCTATGGCCACAGCAGGCAATCCGACTCTTCTGCCGGTTTCTGTATAAATATTCAGTTTGGTAACATCAGGCAATTTTAGCCACTCTTTTAAATGCGTGTGCTTAGTCATTGCGTGTTTGTGTGTCGGGTGCTGAGATTAATTTCCGGATCCATACAGGAGCCAGCTTCAGATCGTGCATCAGGTGAAAGGGTTTTTCCTTTTTCAGCACTTCTTTTATTTTTTGTATTTCCTCTTCTGAAACCTTGTCTTTGCCAATGGTGCGCAATGCCTGAATTGCCAATTTGCTGATTTCTCCAATGGCAGAAACGCTTTTTGCACTGGCTTTTTTAAAGGTGATGGTTTGTTTGCCAATTTTAATTTTGCGGGCAGAGCCATCGGTATAATACACAATGTTCATCGGTACCTGGGTAGTAAGTCCCAATTTGTACATAGCATAACTTCCTGTCGGAACTATCCGTGCTTTGTCTCTTTTGCTAATAGCGACTGCAATTTCATCTATACTCGGCAATACATTTCCTAATAAAGCATCTTCTACCGGGCGAACGTATATGCCGGGGGACACCCTTTGTAATTTATCTGCTAAAACCAGTCTTTCTAGTCCCTTATTGACCGCTTTGGCATTGCCTAAAGAAGCAAAACTATCAATAAAAAACAGCGAACCCCTTCCCGCTTTCTTTATTTTTGTAAATAATTGTGATTCAATGGTATCAGACATAATATTAGTCTCTATCTGTCGCAAATTTAGTAATTATTTGCGACAAGATTGAATCCCATTTTTGAAAGATGTGCAGCGACTTTGGCTTCCATATCAGCCAGTTCTGAATTTAACACAGGCAAAGGGGTTTCATAGCGCTCAGCCAGTTCTTTTATGCGCCTGGTTAAACCCTGGCTCACACGCTCCATTTCTGTTTGAATGTTTCGCTCAATAGTCTTCATCCATTTATCGTCTACTACCAGTGTTTTTATTTCATCTTCCGTAAGGGTATCGTAGCGGGCAATTAATTGTTTGTCCAATTCAGAAACAGCCGTTTCTATCTCCTTTTTAAACGTCGCCAGTTGATCCACCAGATTTACATACGTTTCAAAAGCTGTTATCTCTGCGACAGCCTGTTTGTTCCCTTTTATTTCTTTTATTCGTTTCTGCGCAGTGACTTTGTTCAGTTTGTCAAGTGCTGCAAAATATCCTTCTTCCACACAATGCTCTTCCAGAAGTTCATCCATCTGGCTGGCTGACACATCCTTTTTTGCTTCTAAGGTTTCAATAGCTTCTTTTTCCTTGGCAAAAAACCGCTGAATGACCAGGACTTTAGGTACAAGATCAGAATCCAGCACTATTTCCTTTTTGCCTTTATTGATATTGCTCAATTCCGCTTTCCAGCCATCGGCTGCAATGATATAGCAATCGTCCTGCATGGTCTCGTTCCAGTAACTCATCAAATGCTGGTACACATCATACTTGTCAAGGAGATCTATACCAGTGTAAGCAGTTAATAGGTCTTCCGAAATCTGGGTAATGACTTGTCTGGGCTTAAAATCCTGCTGGAGTGCTTTTAGAACTTGTGTGTTTTTCGTTTTCCAGGTTTCAAATACTTTGTCAATTTCTTTCGTAAAGGTTTTGAATTCAGGATGGCTGAAAATGGTGGTATTGATGTCATCCTTGGTAATTTTCAATTCGCTGTATTTCTGCCTTGAACCAGCAGAAAACAATTCTGACTTTAAGGAAGGATATACTTTCCAATAATTGCTTAGTGCCTCAATATCGGTATTGGGAATCCCTCCCAGCAAATGTGCCTCAATGTCCTGAATATCTTCTGCTTCCTGGCTATCAATGTATCTCGGAATGTTGAGATTGTACTCATTTTTAGCATCACTGATTTCTGAAACAGGTACAAAACGGCTGTATTTTGGAATGTCTGTTTTCTTATTAAAAGCGTCTACTATTTTATGGATATCCTGTTCACGTAACCTGTTTTTATTGCCGTCCTTGCTGAACTCTTTCCCTGCATCGATCATAAAAATGCCAGTTCTCTTTTCAGCATTCTCTTTGTCAATCACAATGATACAAGCAGGAATGCCTGTTCCGTAAAACAAGTTGGCAGGCAAACCGATGATGCCTTTGATATAGCCCTTGTTGATCAGGTTTTTTCTTATTTCTCCTTCGGCACCTCCACGAAACAAAACGCCATGAGGTAAAATGATGGCCCCTTTGCCGTTGCTTTTCAATGATTTAACTACATGAAGCAGAAAAGCAAAATCACCATTTTTCTCAGGAGGAATACCAAAACCAGAAAAGCGGTTAAACTTATCCACTACAGCTTTGCTTTTGTCGTCTATTAGTCCATTTGTCCAGCTGCTAAATGAAAAGGGAGGGTTGGCAACAGCATAGTCAAAGGTCTGTAATGTCCCATCAGCATTTGTAAACCTTGGGTCAGCAATTGTATTGCCTTGCTTAATACCATGCAGGTTTTGAGCCTGGTTATGCAATACCATATTCATACTGGCTAGTGCGACAGTGGCAATGTCCATTTCCTGTCCAAAAAGTGTTACTGATTTCTCAGCTTCTTCACCGGCTTTAATTAACAAAGAACCAGAGCCACAAGTAGGGTCATAAATGGTGGTACTGGCAGTAGAATTGCTTTTATTGATACCAATTATTTTAGAAAGAACCCGGCTAACTTCAGCAGGTGTATAAAATTGTCCTTTAGACTTACCGGATTCAGTGGCAAAATGCCTCATCAGGAATTCATACGCATCTCCTAATATATCATCATCATCTGCCCTGTTTTTCGAAAAGTCCAGGTCCGGATTTTCAAAAATGGCAATGAGCTTGGTAATCTTGTCTATTTTGTCTTTACCAGTTCCCAGTTTGTTATCATCATTGAAATCAGCAAAGTCTGCCATTTTATTGGCGTCACGAATAGGAGCAAAAATCTTTTTGTTAACAAAATCACCAATTTCAGGATTGCCCTTTAACTCTACCATGTCCTTAAAAGTAGACCCTTCAGGTATTTCAATAGGAGCAAACCGAACTCCAGCATACTTGTCACTCACATACTTTATAAACAACATCGCCAATACATAATCCTTGTATTGACTGGCATCCATTCCTCCTCTTAATTGGTTACAGCTTTCCCAAAGGGTACTGTATAATTCACTTTTCTTGATGGCCATTATGAAAAATATTAAATAGAGTTTAGAAATAAGACTTCTAAACTAGTACTACAAACGGCTCTAAATGTACGAAATACGTAAGTTGAGTTACTAAAACTTACAGATTTCTTCTGGTTTAGAACATAATACTTCCGGTTTAACTTTCTTTGTAACAACAGCTGTTACTTTACTAAACAATCCTGAAAACAGAAGATGTCCAAATTAAAAACCGGCAATGAGTATTTTCTGATGCAGAACTTATACCTACCCCATACATTATTGGATTTTTGGAAATGGAACTCTTCGGATTTATTAAGCAATGCTACTAGAGGGCGTTTGGCAGAATTCATAGTTGCCACAGCAACAGGAGTAGATTTAAATAAACCAAGAGAAGAATGGGTTACGTATGACTTAACAACTCCTGAAGGTATTAAGATTGAGGTAAAGTCTTCGGCTTATATCCAAACTTGGGAACAAACGAAACCCCGCCCTCGCTCGCCTATTCCAATCTCCATGCCTTCGCGCGCATGTTGCGCGTGTAAGCTATGAATAGGCCTCTGGCCTATATTAATATTCCAGCACTTTCAGAGGACTATCAGCACAGGCACTACTATACAGATAATGATAAGGTTCTAAGACAATTCCTGCTCTTACGGGATTATTATGAATATAATCTGTTTTTTGTTTTACAACCTCAGGCGTAAATAGTTGTGTTGGATGGTTGGAATAATGCCAAAAATGATAATTGGAATATTGTTTATTCTTTTTAGCAAAGTATTCAAAAAGATACAACATCCATTCTCTTCTGCTTTCTGCCACTGGTCCTTTTATTAATTCTATGATCTTTTTTGCGGTATGGCTTTTAAATCTTCCTAACAGTTCTGTTAAATCTTTGTCTTTCCTTCTCGCTACCAGATGAAGATGGTTCGTCATTATGACATAAGCATAGATTTCTAATCCTTCCTTTTCCTGACAATACTTTAAGTTTTCTACAATAATATCTTTGTATTGTTGTCTTGAAAAAATATCAACCCAACCTTCTACATTTAAGGTAAGATAATAGAGATCATCAGGACTTGCTTTTCTGTATTCACTCATAAGATAGAAATGCAAGCAAAATTAACAGAAAACTAATACAGGCCAGAGGCCTGAAAATGATTCAGTCTCGCAATATGCGAGCCAGGGCGGTGAGGCAAATTCTACACTAAATTCCATAAACAAGTGCGAGTAAAAATCCAATTTGACCTTCAAAGTGCCGCACTCAGATATAAAAGGGTGTCGGTCGAGTATAAAAGAATCGCGATCGACACTTTTAGTGTCTCGGTTGAGCCTCTGAGAGTCTAGCTGGAGTATTGGAGTGTCAAGGATGAGTATAAAAGTGTCAGCTTAGAATCTTTTAGTATTTCTATTGAGTCTTTAAGTCTCACCATTCAATCTTTGATAGTTGACATAGAATGTAATAGCATCAATACTAGAATACTTAATCGGATTGCAAATCCTCTTTATCTATAGTTCGACATTGCAAATGTCGAACAGCGGGTGCCAGACTTTTTTCTGATGTTGATTTTAAGCTCATCTTCTGCTATATCAATCATCTTCTCTAATGCTTTGTTTTTGAGCAAAGAATCTTCAAGAGCCTTTTGTAAGGCTTTCACTTGCTGACTCTCAGACTCTTCTTTATCTTTTGACACCAGCTTGAATTTACTCAATAATACAGCCTTTTGGTTATTACTGGAAATGTCATTCACTCTTTTTAACCAATGACAAATCAAGCCAGAACTTATCCCGTATTTTTTAGATAGTTCCCGATAAGAAGTTCCCCCAGTCTTATATTCTTTTATAACTGCTAATTTTAATTCTACTGAATGAGGTTCTGTATTCTTTCGCTCACCAGGACTGCGCTTCTTGTAAAAGTTAATTTTTCCCATTTGTTTACAGAGTTAACTCTGTAAACCTATTTCAGGACAAGACAGACCCTATTTTTCTTTAGCAGTCCGTAGTTACGCAAGTTAAACTACGGACAGGAAACAGCATGGATGTTGAAAACGGGAGACAGACTACTGATAGATGGGGTAATGATTGAGCCTCATAAATGTTAATTATTTTATAAATTTAGGGTTATGTACACATCATCTTCTAAACCGATGACAAATTCAAAACAAATTTTTATTATCACTATATTTTTGATCGTTTTACCACATTCACTTTTTGCCCAAAAAAGAAATACTACTTTTTACAATGAATACTGGGAACAAACCAGTAAAATAAATGCCAAATACTATAGCGTTATTACAGATAGCACCACTGGTAAGCCGGAGGAAGTGATGAAAAAATACTATCTCACCGGGGAGTTGGCATGGGAAGGAAAAGTGTCAATAAGAGATTCAGAAAGTAAAGACAGCCTTTGCACATTCTATCACCGAAATCAAAAAATTAAATCAATAAAAAGGTATGTAAATGGCAAAGCTGAGGGCAAAGTGAAAGGCTACCATTACACAGGTGAGTTGTCTTACGTCTACACTTGCAAAAATGGAATTCGGATTGGAGGTGACACCAATTTTTATGAAAATGGTCAAATAGAATCCATTGCTCAATACGAAAATGGCAAAGTAAATGGACGAAGTATAAGTTGGCATAAGAATGGAAAAGTTCGGAACATCTTTACCTACAAACAAGCAGTCCCACATGGCCCTTTTATCAGTTTCTGGGAAACAGGAGACACATTTAGTTATGAATATTACAATAATGATGTGCGCACAGGAAAAAGTGTTAAGTTTTACGCTAATCGCCAAATAAAAAATATCACATTTTATGACGATAAAGGGCAAGGAAAGGAACAAATATATTTTTATGAAAATGGAAATAAAGAAGCTCATCTTCATTTTCTGAACAATAAACGAGAAGGTGAATGTATTACCTGGTTTAACAATGGAAGGCTTGAAAAAAAGGAATTTTATGCAGGCGGAGAGCGAAATGGAAAAAGCATTTCTTATTTTAAGAATGGCCAAATAAAAAGTGAAGAAATCTATTTAAATGGTAGATCTGAAGGTGAACAAAGAAACTATTTTCCAAACGGTGTATTACTATTAATAGTCCAGAAAAAAGAGGATCGTACGAAATCATACAAATTCTATTATCCATCAGGAATATTGAAATCAGATGTTGTTTATTCTGAGAATTTAACAACCTTAAATCAATTCCGGTACAACCAAAGAGGGAAAAGAATATTTGATCCTCCAAATGAGCTTTTTGTATTGTCAGATTCTATTGTTCATATACCTAGTCGTAATGTGTTTAATCCTGCCTCCCCTGATGAAGACGAGAAAACAGGATTGTATAAGTTCAAAGAAGAAGGAAGACCTGTTGGACACTATGAGTATACTGTTGTGGACTATCTATCGTCTGGATTTTATATTGTAAAAAGAGAAGGAAAAACAGGATTATTAAGCCCAGATGGGAAAGAGACTATTCCACCAGAATATGATTCTCTCTACACAATTCGTTCGGAAGGAGCAGGGTCCAATGAATCTCCTATATATTATGTAGCAAAAAAGGAAGGTAAATTGGGCTTGATTGATTTTGAAAACAAGGCATGGATTCCTTTTGAATACGATGAGATTCGCCTTTTACCCGGAGGCCTCCTGTTGCTCAAAAAGAATGGGCATTATGACTTGAAATATGGAAATAAGAACATTTGCCAAACCAACTTTAAAGAAATAACAGGCTTTAAAAGCGAAAATTTAATTGTTAATAACCAGGAAGGTGTCCTAAAAAATTATGGAGTTGCGGATTACAACGGGAAAACTGTTGTCCCTATGCAATTTAAAAAAATTGTTCTCTTTGATAATGGAGTAGGCACGTATGGGAGAAGCGGCCAGGGTTTTTGGAATTTGGATGGCAAACTATTGTTAGACACTCTTTACTCATTTGTTGGGAATAGAGAGGACGGTCTCTTTGATGTTACTCAACATCAACAAAAGGGCATCTTCCATGAATCTGGCAAATGGTTAGTTAGCTTGGGCGATACCATATCCAAAGCAAATAAAATAGGAGATTATATCTTATTGGATGGTAAAAAAACAACATTTCTGAACAATCGGGCTGAACCGATGTTCAAAGGCAAAAACTGGAAACACCACCAGATAGTGCTTTACACAGAAAGTAATAATGGCGATCCTTACAACTTTCAATGTTTCATAGTAAAATACAAAAATAATTACCTTATAGTTGACTCATCGGGTAAAAGGCTTTTCCCAGAGAATTATCAGTACGCCAGATGGACTGAGAGCAATTACCTGATTCTTGTGAACAAAGACAAAGCTTCAACTTATACAATTCAATCCGGAGAATTTGTTCCTTCAGAAAATACGAATTTTATATTTGCCGGACTGGCTATCAATTTTGGTCCAATTAATTATGTTTTCGATAAAAAGGGGGAAATATTACTTCAGTCTAAAGAGCCAATTGTCGAAATAAAAAGAACATACTTTTCTGGAGAAATAGATAAAAGTATAGGTTATTCCATTATCAACAAAAAGGGGAAATCGACCCTTCTTTTAGATAGTCAAAAAATTGACTGCCCATTACGCTATCAGCTAGTGGAAGAGATTGACAATAAAAATCTCCTAGTGGTGACAACAAAAGGAAAATGTGGAATCATCAATAAAAAAGGTGGTGAGGTTTTAAAACCTAATTATGCTGCCATCTCCTCTTACGATTCATTATTTCAAGGTTTTTGGGTAGCAGAGAATATTGACACCACTTATGGGTCAGGCAACTTGTTTCAAAAATGGGGGATTGTAGGCAGCAAGGGTAAATATGTTTTTGGTCCATATTACTTACAGCCAGCAAATTTCAAGAATGGCAAGGCTATCACAAAAAAAATGGATAAAGTGGGAATGATTGATATAAATGGACGAATAATTATTCCATTTAACTATGATCAAATTATTCCTTTTCAATCTGATACTGCTGATCCATACTATACCTCCATGTATGTGATAAGACAAGATGAAAAATTTGGATTGGCTGATAAAAATGGAAA
>JACMRH010000259.1 GCA_014376535.1 Cytophagales bacterium
CCTATTTTAATAAAAGGTCTTAAACGTTTAGAATACCGTGGGTATGATAGTGCAGGAATTGCACTTATAAGTGAAGGACTGGACGTTTATAAAAAGAAAGGAAAAGTATCTGAGCTGGAAACAATTTTAGCAAAAGAAGTAAACCTTACCAGTCATATCGGAATTGGACACACAAGATGGGCAACTCATGGTGAACCAAACGATAGCAATGCACATCCACATTATTCAGCATCTGGAAAACTTGCCATTATTCACAATGGTATTATTGAAAACTATTCAGCCTTAAAAAAAGACCTGATAAATAAAGGCCATATTTTTTTAAGTGAAACAGATTCAGAAGTTCTGATCCATTTTATTGAAGACATTTGGTTTCACGAAAAATGTTCACTAGAAGAGGCAGTAAGACTTGCTTTAACCAAAGTTGTTGGTGCTTATGCAATTGTAATTATTTCAAAGGAACACTCTAACCAGTTGATTGCTGCCAGAAAAGGGAGTCCACTGGTAATTGGTATTGGTCAGGGAGAATTTTTTATTGCTTCTGATGCATCACCTATAATTGAATACACGAATGAGGTAGTATACCTGAATGACTATGAGATTGCACTGATCAAAGATGGTGAACTTACAATCAGAACGGTCGAAGATGTTTCATCCACACCTTATATTCAAACACTTGAACTTTCTCTAGAGTCTATAGAAAAAGGTGGTTATGAGCACTTTATGCTTAAAGAGATCTTCGAACAGCCGAATTCTATTAAGGATTCTATGCGAGGCCGGATTAACCTTGAAACAGGAGAAGTAATACTTGGCGGACTTCGCCAATACATGAACAAGCTTGTAAATGCTAAAAGGATCATCTTTATTGGATGCGGAACTTCCTGGCATGCGGGTTTGGTTGCAGAATATATTTTTGAAGACTTAACCAGAATTCCTGTTGAAGTTGAATATGCTTCTGAATTCAGATATAGAAACCCAATTATCTCTGAGGAGGACGTAGTAATTGCCATTTCTCAATCCGGTGAAACTGCCGACACTCTAGCTGCCATTGAATTAGCTAAATCTAAAGGTGCTATAATCCTTGGAGTTTGTAATGTAGTAGGTTCGTCTATTGCGCGAGCTACACATGGAGGTGCATATCTTCATGCAGGACCAGAAATAGGTGTGGCGAGTACGAAAGCATTTACATCGCAGGTAACAGTTCTTATCATGATGGCACTTGCGATTGCACGTAAAAAAGGTACGATTTCTGAGAGTAAATTCATGGAAACGCTGGTTGACCTGAACAATATTCCAGCTAAAGTATCCCGGATTCTTGCCAGCAATGACAAAATTGAAGCTTTAGCAAAAGACTTTAAGGATTCTAAGAATTTTCTGTATTTAGGACGTGGGTATAATTTCCCAGTGGCACTTGAAGGTGCATTAAAACTAAAAGAGATTTCCTACATACATGCTGAAGGTTATCCTGCAGCAGAGATGAAACATGGTCCAATAGCCTTAATTGATGCTGAAATGCCAGTTGTGGTTATTGCCATTCAAGACAACTCCTACGAAAAAGTAATTTCTAATATTCAGGAAGTAAAAGCTAGGAAGGGAAAAGTAATTGCAATCATTACAGAAGGTGATACTGAAATTCCTAAAATGGCAGATTATGTTCTGGAAATCCCGAATGCGTCTGCGATTCTAAAACCCCTTTTGACTGTAATTCCTCTCCAGCTCCTCTCCTATCATATTGCGGTTATGAGAGGTTGTAATGTTGATCAGCCAAGAAATTTGGCGAAGTCTGTTACAGTAGAGTAAATTGGATTTAAAGTTAAAGTCAAAAAAAATGGTTGGGGAATTACCCAACCATTTTTTTTTATTAAACAGCAACAAGTTCTTCAGTTACAACTGGTCTCACCTTTCGTTTTTTCCTTTTAGGTGATTTTCTGATATTAATTTTTGAATTCAAAACTTCTACTATTCCAGCGAAAGCCATTGCAAAGTATACATACGTTTTATCAATATGAACTCCTGTACCTTCCGCTACAAGCATTGTACCAATCATAATTAAGAATGCCAAAGCCAATACTTTAAGTGACGGTCTGGTATCGATAAAATCAGAGATCTTACCAGCAAGCATAAACATTATTCCCATTGACAAAACAACTGCTGCAATCATAATCCAGACTTCTTCTACTAATCCTATTGCAGTAAGTATGGAGTCAGCTGAGAAAACAAGGTCAACTAGTACGATTTGCATAATAACCTTAGCCATTGTACCGGCAGTTTCCTGTTCTTTACCGTCATCGTCACTGAACATTTCGTGAATCTCGGCAGCACTTTTATGAATTAAGAACAAACCACCAGCAAATAAGATGATATCTCTGATTGAAACGGCATGCCTTAATCCTTCATCAGTAGTAATACTGAACAATGGAGTAGTCATGTGGGCCAAATGAGAAACAAATAATAAAGCTACAACACGAACTCCCAAAGCAATAACCAACCCTATTTTTCGAGCAATGTTTGCCTTTTTCTTGTCTTCCAAATTGTTAGACAAAAGACCAATAAAGATGATGTTATCTATTCCAAGAACGATTTCCATCACTGTTAAAACAAAAACTGAAATTAATATATGTGACATTTTAAATTTAATATTTTAAGAATTTATGAATTTATGATACTTATTTCCAATCTATGTTTCAAGACTGAAGATGCTTATTTCAGGTAAGTATCGATATGATTACTTACCTGATGTATCAATAATTCTATCCTAAATATCTCTGCTTTATCAAGTCGATAGTTTCACCTAACTTTTTAGTTTCTACAGGTTCTCCAATTGTGACAAAATTCCAGCCTTTTTCAGTTTTATCAATTCTGGCCATCACCATGGACACCTTGTCTTTAAACTTAGGATCGGATGAAAGGTTGAAATTTGCAAAAGCGTTTCTGGTCCTAACTGCATCTCCTTCCAACAAACGAATATTTGCGTATGGAATTGAATCGAAATCCTGTCCGCGGTAGGAGTTTAAGAAAACCACAATTGACTTCACTTTTGGAGAAACTTTCGCCAGGTTAATTGAGATTGTTTCATTGTCTTTGTTGTCATTGCTGCTGTCTCCACTCACATCATCGCCGCTGTGTTTGATTGAACGGTCGTCTGATTCCTTTTTTGCGTAATAAACAGTATCAACTTCTTCACCGTAATAATCGAATGTACTTACACTTCCATCCAGGTCGACATTCTCATGCATAAGGCCAAAGAAGGTTTTGATTTTGCCCCAATTAAGGCCAACATAAACATTTTCCAATTTCTTACCATCCTTTTCCAGGGAGATGGAATTTCCCTTTTTCAGATTTATCATATTATTTTTTTTTAAAAATTTATTTTTTTTAAAGGCTTTTAAATACACTTTAATTAAATGTTCCTTGAAAACCCCACCTAAATCCTCCCCAAAAGGGAGGACTTAAAGAATTAAATTTGATAGCTCACTTCATAAATTAAGCATATATGTCTATGAGACCTTGCAAACCTTTAGAAGATCCCTGCCCTACCGCCACAAACGACCATTCATTATTTTTACGGGCAAGCTTTCCAAAAACCACCTCAGTACTTCCGTTGAATTCTGCATCGAGATTGTATCTTAATACTTCTCTCTGATTTTCAACGTCATATAATCTGATGTAAGCATCGCTCAACATTCCGAAATGGTGTCTTTTTGCTTCAGCTTCATGAACAGATATGGCAATCACAATTTCTTCAACACTTGAATTTATCAGGTTCATATTGGCGAGGATCATTTCATCATCTTCATCTCCCATTCCAGTCCTGTTATCCCCAGTGTGTTTTATTGCACCATCAGGAGAGTTAAGGTTGTTGTAGAAAATGAAGTAGTCATCTGAGATTAGTTTACCAGTTGGTCCTGTCATGAAAACTGATGCATCTAGATCTATTCTTTGAGAAATAACATCCCAGCCTAACCCAAGCATTAATTTTTTAAGACCTGGTTCATTTTTTGTTAAGTTGAACGAACTACCTTTTTTAAGATTAATCGACATGATTTTAATTTTAATTAGTTGATTTAATTATTTAAAGAAATTATTCATTGCGTCTTTTCCATCTGGGGGCAAAGCTTTTTGGCTTGTTTTTCCATAGAAATCATTTAACATTTTGTCTACATTTTTCTCTTCCTTTTTAGTCGTAGGTACATGATTAATTTGTTGTTCTATCCTTTTCATTTTATCAATTTGCTTTCTTTCATTATCCTTTGCCATTTCCAACTGGAGCAATTCTAATTCATCATTTACCTTACTGCTTGTTTCCAATTTTTCCAGCTGGGTATCAATTTCGTTTTGTCCACTCGTCAATTCAAATATTGCTTCTGACTCAGCTTCTAACCTGTTGATTTTTTCTTCTAACCTTGATACTCCCGATAGTGCTGATTTATTCAGACCACCCAAAGATTCGGCTATTTGTTTCTGCGCTTTGGCTGTCTGGTATTTTGCAGTATATATTGACTTTTTTGCTTTCAACTCTTCATGCTTTACCTTAAACCTATCCAGTTGAACCTTCTGTTCATCTATCTTTTTTTTCAGCATTTCATTTAAAGTACTGTATTCCTGTACTTTATTTTCGGCAATTACTTTTCTTTCAAGAGCAGACTTAGCAAGGTCAGACTGTGAATGTTCGAGGGCTGCTTTAGCTTTGGTTCTCCAGGATTCTGCTTCCAGCATTGCCTGGTTTAATTCTCGCTCCCGGTTTTTCTGGTCTGCCAATGCAATTGCAATTGCTTTGATAAGGTTTTGAAGGTTGTTGTCAGATTCCTGTACAGCCAGTTCGTACATTTCAACTGGGTTTTCGACAGAATCCAAAACGGACAAAGCTTTAGACTTGAACAGATTGTTGCATCTGCTCCAAATGGTTTTCCACATGGTACATTGTTTTAAAAGCCTGATTTACAGGCCAGATTAAGAAATAAAACTATGGTGAATATTGAGAACTAAAGAGTTCCTTGCTTTGTGCACTAAGGCAGCACAACTGCCACGCTTACGGTAGTAGCACCGTTGTATTTTTTGATGAAGTTTAAAAAACCAAAAGGTTTCATTATTGTAGTTTTGATATTTACAACTTAATAACGGAGAATATTTCCTGAGGTTGCAATTATTTTAAAAATAATTTGGAAAAGATAAATTATTTGATTATAGATTAAAGCTCAATGTTTAGCTATTTAATCTTTTTTCCAACTGATTGAATACATGATCTTCACACTTTGATCAATTGTTCATAGTTCTTTTTGCTTAACCAAAAAGTCAAGGCGATGGAATAAATGGCTAAATTTCTTCGCCGCCCTCGAAATCCTGCAAACAGGCAGGTATATAAGAACCCCTAAGATCAGGTTATCGGGCAGGCAGCATTTCTTTTGCCTACGCTCCTAAAGAAATTCTTAACGCCATTTCCTTCCAAGGCCCATTCGTTGTGAGTTTTGAGTTGAGATTGATAGTTGAGATTGAGGTATGCAATTGCGATAAGTACTAAATCTTTTGGATAGTGTGGAGCGGGGATCATCGAAGGCCAGAGAGAAACTTTCTTTTCTGGCAGGTGAGAAGGGTTTGCGTGAAAGGAAAAGGAAGTTTTTTGGCGTTCGTGCCTTTTTTTGTTACTTTTTTTGGCATCAAAAAAAGTAAGTATGGTGAAATTTCGAAGTTCCAAAAGCCCTTTGCTGATAGCTTTTCTTTTGCCCACCACTAAATTACTGAAGTAGCAATCTAAATTAGAAATGGATAATTCATAATTCATAATTCATAATTCATAATTCATAATTCATAATTATTTAATCAATTCCGGTATAACTTCTTTACCAAAATCCTCTATAAATTCTTCCTGGTATATGGTTACATTGTGAAGGACTATATTTTCCACTCCTAGTTCCTTTACTTTTAAAATCTGCTGTAAATGCTTTTTTGGATCCGAGGATACGAGCAGTTTTGATTTTACATCTTGTTTGGAAACTGATTCAGCGTGTTTATCGAATTGTTCCACTTTATAGAAATTAGCAAGGTCTGCCCTTTCTGATAAGTTTGAACTCCATTGCTCGTATGCGCTTTCTAATGCTTTGCTTTCATCCCTGGCATAGCCAAAAGCAATTTGAACGTGAACAGCTTTACCTTGCCCTCCTCCATCATAAAAGGCCTTTATCATTTTTTTTAGATCTTCGATAGGCTTATTAATTGTTACCATCCCATCTGCCCAGGTACCAGCCCACCTGGCGGTTTCTTCAGTAATCGCTGCACAAAATATTCTGGGAAGTTTTGTTGGCCTGGTATACAGTTTGGCTTCTTTTACATTTACCAAACCAGTATGATTAACAGTTTCTCCGTCTAATAATCTCTTGATTACATTGTTACATTCAAGCAAACGGGCATTTCTTTCAGGTTTTTCCGGCCAGGGTTCACCTGTAATAACTTCGTTTAATGCTTCCCCACTTCCTAAAGCAATTTCAAACCTGTCAGGAAACATTTCTGCAAGTGTTGCAATTCCTTGTGCAACTATGGCCGGGTGGTAACGCTGTCCAGGAGCGATGATACTGCTAAAAGGAAATTTTGTAGCCTGCATGGCTGCCCCTAACCAGGCAAAAGTTAATCCACTCTGGCCTTGTCTTTCGCTCCAGGGATGAAAATGATCTGAAGAATGACAAGCTGTAAAACCTGTCTTTTCAGCCAAAACAGCATATTTCAATAAATCAGAAGGGGCAAATTGTTCTTGCGATGCATGATAAGATATATGGAACATTTAGTTTGCGTAGGAAGTTTATATTGAAAACACCTCCTAAGAACTATGCCATTATATTAAAGGATTATAATATTATCAGATGGTTTTAATAAACAAACTAAATGTCGAACCTTCACCTTCCTGACTTTCTACTTCTATTCTGCCTCCGGCGTTCTCTATCATTTTTTTAACAATGTAAAGTCCAACGCCACTTCCTTCAACATGGGTGTGAAGCCTTTTGAACATCATAAACAATTTGCCAAGGCTTTCTTTTCGAATTCCCAGACCATTGTCTTTTACTGTTATCTTCATAAAACCGTTTTCCTTTGTTGTTTTAACAGTGATTTCAGGTCTTCTGTCTGGTGAATTGTATTTCACTGCATTGCTTACAAGGTTATAAAGCATGCTTCTCAAATTCTTTTTTGAAAAAAATATATTTTTTGCTTCTGAAAAATCAGTGGTAATTAATGCTTTTGAGTCTTTGATCTGGTTAGAAATACTAAACCTAACGTCTTCCATTAAATCATTTAAGTCAACTTCAACTATGTCATCTGTAAATGTTTTTTGGATCCTTGATATTTCTGTAAGGTCAAGAATGGTGAGCTTGAATCTATCCACTGATGTACCCATCATGTCTATTAAAGGTTTTAAATCTTCAATATGATAATATTCGGTATCTTTTATAGCATGAACCAATCCTTCAATGTTGGAAACAGGCGATTTAAGGTCATGGGAAGCAGTATAGACAAAATTATCCAAATCATTATTAATGCTTTCCAGCTCTGCATTTCTTTCAAGAATTTCCTTTTTGTAATTCAGCTCTTCAGTAATATCCCTTTGAACACATACAAACAAATCTTTATTTTCAAGACTTAGTGTAGATATAAAGGAGTAAGTGTGAAAGACAGTACCGTCCTTTTTAATATTCTTCCATTCACCTTCCCAGATACCCTTGGATTTTAGCTCGCCAATAACCATGGAAACAATTTCCTCATTTTCTTGTGGAGGATATGCATTCTGAACTGAAACATGCTTACCAATAAGTTCGCCTCTATCATAGCCAAACATCTGATCTTCAGATTCATTGGTATATAGAATAATTCCAGAACTATCAGATACACTTACGCCTTCATTCATGCTTTCCAATACGGTTGATTGCATACGGATACTTTCTTCCCTTTGCCTTTCTGCGTATATGTCAGTATTTGTTCCAAACCATTTTATAATCTTTCCCTCCTGATTTCTTACAGGTACTACCCTAGTAAGAAATGGATGAAAAGTACCATCGACTCCCCTTAAAGGAAATACCATTTCAAATGTATCGCCTGTAGAAATGGAGTGTATCCACTTTTCTAAAACTTTATCAAGTTCGTTTGGGTCATGTACAGACTTCCATCCCCATCCTTCCATTTCTTCAGGGGTTGTGCCGGTATATTCGTACCAGGTTTTATTATACCAGAAAATATACCCTTGTTCATCAGCCATCCAGGCCAGAACAGGAAGATTATCTGCCATTGACCTAAACCGTTCCTCGCTCTCCCTTAGTTTCTCCGCCCATACTTTTTCGTCATTGACATCGACCGCGGTTCCAAACCATTTTACAATTTTCCCATACTCGTCTTTAAAAGGAACGGCTCTGGTAAGCATCCACCGGTATTCTCCATCCTTGCCTTTTATCCGCTGTTCTATTTTATATTCGTTGCCATTGATTACAGACTTTTGCCATGCCTTTATGGTTGGCTGAAGATCATCAGGATGGGGTAAAATCTGCCATCCCCAACCAACAGTTTCTTCCAGGGTTAATCCTGTGTAATCTGTCCATCGCTTGCTGTAATAATCAATTTCTCCATCCGGGTTTGCGGTCCAGACTATGGCAGGAATAGACTCGGCCATGAAGCGGTATTTAGCTTCACTTTCCTTAAAATCCTGTGTTCGTTCCTCTACCCTTTGCTCTAGTTCAGAGTTCATAGACTCAAGCTCAATTTTAATTTGCTTGAGTTCATTTAATGATTCAAGGGCCTCATTTACTGCACGTTTTTGTTCAGTAACATCATTCATGGCTACAACTGCACCCAATACTAAACCATTAGAATTGAATACTTTTTTGCCACTTGCGAGTAATATTCTCTTTGAACCATTTTTAGGAGCTATAACCATTTCCTGGTTCACCACAATTTCTCCATGCAATGCCTTAAAAAGAGGAACATCCTCTTTTTTCATTTTAGTAACACTATCTGGCTGATAAAGGTCATAATAATCTACCCATTCGTCGGGCGAAATAGGATAAGGAGGTAAATTGTGAAAATCTTTTGCAGCCTGGTTAAAAAATGTAATTTCTCCATTTATATCACAGGAGACAATACCTTCACTTACACTCTCCATTACAGCATTGAGGTATTCCCTTTCCTTTTCAAGGGCCTGCTCGGTTTCCATCCGGTCCTTTAAACTTCTGGTTGAGGCATGTATTTCAATTGGATTTCCTTCTAGGTCTCTTATGGTCCGGCCTGTAGATTCCATCCATTCATATTCGCCCGATTTTAAGAGAACTCTATAACGGGCTATAGCGATATCCTGTATTTCAGTCACCTCAAGGAACTTATCCTGCATGGTTTTGATATCTTCAGGATGGTATAAATCAAAGGCATTTTTACCAATTAATTCTTCAGGTTTATAACCTAAAACAGTTTCGCTTGAAGGAGAAAGGTATAAAAAAACTCCTTCAGGACTGACCCTGGTAATAAGGTCAGTTGAGTTCTGGGCAAGTATCCGGAATTTGGCCTCACTTTCCTTTAAGCTGGTTTCTGTATTTTTTTGATTGGTTATATCCTGGGCAATACCCATAACCTGCAAAACCTCACCTTCCAAAGACCTTTTAAAAACAAGTGCCCTTGTACAAATAAAACGGATATTACCAGCGGCATCTTTTGCCTTTAAAGTATCTTCCAGTACTTCATCGTCCTTGAGTAATGGATACCTTTTGTATCTTTCTAAAAGCACAGATTTGTCGTCATCAAAAAAAATGTTTGATGACAGGGCTTCACTAGCTTCTAATAAACTTTCACCGGTATAGCCTAAAAAAGTTGGTAGTTCTTTGTTTATGAAAACGTATTTCTGGGCCTTAATATCAAATACATAAATAATATCTGGCGTGGACTTTGCTAAATGAGATGAAAAGCTTATTGAATTCTCAAGCATTTCATTTTGAACTTGTAATAGAACATTTGTAGCGTATGAAGTAACTTCATAAAAATATTCTTCTATTTCTTTAACCAGTAAAATAGATTCTTCTACTGTTTTGGCAAAAAAAGGAATATAGTCTAAAAAAGTTAAACGTTGCTCATGATATATTGAATAAATATCAGATAGATTCAACTCTTGGGGATCTATCAATAAATCTACTTTCGTTTTAAGGCGGTTTATGTTTGCCTTTTCAACTTCAATAGGGTTTCCTGAGAAAGAAACCAATGTTCTCTCAATAAAACCTTTGTTCCAAATTGATAGAACTTCTTCATGCGGACGATCGAAAATCTGCCTTAAGGTGGACAGCTTTAATTTTTTGACCCTTTCTAGATTATTGAGCAGCACTTTTTCTACCCATATATCAGAAAGGAGCATTTTTACATACAACCTTAGCAGGTTCAATCTCTGTGAATCCCGCCTATTTTCTTTATCCATAAACTGTTAAAGTAACATATGTTAGTTACCGGCAAATAATATTAAATATTGTTTAAGTGGGGGTTACAACATAATTATTATAACTAAAAATACAAAAATAGTTTTTATTTAAAGTTTAGGAAAAAAGATTAAACAATAATATTTTAAATCTCGTTGGCTACCAGCAATTCTTCAGATTTTAAATTAATCTTAAATTTGCTTCCCATTCCTGGCTCACTTTCTACAGATATATCCCCATAAGAGGCATTAACTATTTTTTTAACCAGGTATAACCCAATCCCCTGTCCTTCTACATCACTTTGTAACCGGCCATACATATCGAATATTTTATCAATTCCGGATTTGGAAATTCCCGAACCGTTATCCTGCACAGATAAAATGATGTTGTTACCATCTTTCATTGTGTTAACATTTAAAACTGGTGCATTTACTCCTTTGAATTTAATTCCATTAGAGATAAGGTTGAATAGAATACTTCTCATATTCTTTTTTGAAAACCTAATTTCATGAACCTCCAGGTTTCTATGGATAACAGCACCGGAAATTTTAATTTTATCTGCTAGGCTCCATTCTACATTGTCAAGTACCTCATTTAGGTTTACCAGTTCCACTTCCAGCATTTCACTTTCAGTTTTAGCGATGGTTGCTATGTCACGGATAAGCGATTTGAATTTCTGAATGGAAATATTTAGCATTTCTGAAGCCTGAAGAATTTCAGGTTCTGATCCTGATATTGAATTTAAGAGATTAATTATTCCTTCAATATTGTTTAAAGGAGCTAAAAGATCATGAGAAGTAGTGTATACAAAATTATCCAAATCAGAATTGATCTGTACAAGGCTTTTGTTCTTTTTGTCTAACTCTATCTGAGTATTTTTTAATTCGGTTATATCATTGAAAGTGATAATGGCGCCATTTCTCTTGTTATCAACATTTTGCACATAGGGCATTGTCATAATCTGATACCACTTTCCATTATTTGTTTCTATTTCCTTTGTAGAAATGACACCTTCTTTTATAACCTTTTTAATGTCGTCTATGATTGTTTCAAATTTAAAGTTGGTGGAGATGTTGCTCAAAGGCCTTCCAATATCTGTTGGCAAAAGATTGATTTGCTTTACAGTACCGGGCGAAAATTTCATCAGCAGTAAATCATTGTTCACAAACAACTGGCCATTGATATTACTCCTGAAATAGTTATTAAGATCGTCATTGATTTCTACCAGCTCTTTATTTTTTAACTGGTAATCAGTATTTATTGTATGCAACTCTTCATTTACAGACTGCATTTCCTCATTTGTACTTTGCATCTCTTCATTTGCCGAAAGCAATTCTTCGTTGAAAGATTGCATGTTTTCGTTTGAAGCGTCCAGTTCAAGATAGGCAGTATCCAATCTTTCTTTTAACTCCTTAATCTCCTCTTCAATATTTTCAGTGTATTGATTATGGTAAGCTTTCTCATCGTAAGCTGCATGCTTTACAATTGATTCTTCATTTGGCTCTTCTTTGAAAGTAACCATAAGTATTCTTTTTTCACCTTTTTTGACCACCAATGGGCTTACTGAAAGGTTTATATAATTCGTAATATCATCATTGACTACTGCAACTCCGTTTACAGAGGTTTTAATATTAGATTTTAATGCTTCTGCTCTTAGGTTATTAAGGGCAACCACTAATTCTTTTGGTAATAATTCTATCAGATTGTTTGTAAAGTTTTTTTGTAATAGAAATTTAGATGTATCGCCATAAGTTTTTATAACCTTGTTATTGGTATCAACACAAATAACCAGTATATTTTTTTCTCTGAGTATGGCTTCATTTACAGCTTCTGTTAAACTATTAATAGTAGATGAAACAGATTCTTCCCTTGAAGATGGGATGTTATTCTTTACTTCTGGAATGGCAAAAGCATCTAAACGGATTATTCTTTTTGATTCAAGATTTTTATATATTTTCCATTTTTTATTTACAACCTCAAGGTTTTGGATAATAGAATTTGGGTTTTCGCTGGATCCTAAAAACAAAAATCCTTCCATTCTTAAGCCAAATAGAAGCATCGCAAATATTTTTTTCTGCAATGGCGGCGTCATGTAAATCAACAGGTTACGGCAGCTGATGAAATGCATGTTGCAATAAGGTGGATTTTTTACCAAATCGTGTTTGGCAAATATTACCATTTTCCTTATCTCTTGCGTAACCCTGTAAGTGTTGTTTTCAAATAAGAAATACTTTTGTAACAATTCCCGGGGAATATCCTTTTCTATATTGATACTATAAACTCCCTTTCCCGCATGAACTAAGGCAACAGTATCAATATCGGTAGCAAATATTTTAACTACAGTACCGAATAAATCTCCTTTTAATTGTTCTGAGATCAATATAGCCAGAGAATATGCCTCTTCTCCGGTAGCGCATCCTGTAACCCACAATTTCAACTCTTCATCAGGAACAAGTTTTTTAAGAATCTCTGGTATAATGTTCGATTCCAAGTAGTTGAAAGCCTCTTTATCCCGGAAAAATGCTGTAACGCTTATAAGAAAATCTTTAGCAAGATCCTCAACTTCTTCTGGGTTTGTCTTCAGGAATTCCAAATAACTTTCAAGCCTGACAAAATTATTATAAACTGATCTTCTTTTAATTCTTCTTAAAATCGTAGATTGTTTGTAATCTGTAAAATCAAGTGGGGATTGCTGTTTTATTAAATTTAATATTGTTGTGACGATTTCATTTTCATTCTCTTCATCTGTTAATAATTGAATACCATTTTTCGAAAGTTCTTCAATAATCTCAGGCATTTTGGCAGGTTCTAAAATATAATCAACCAGGCCTGTAGCTATAGCATTTGCCGGCATGCTACCAAATTCAGATGTTTCCGGATCTCTTGCTATGACAATGCCACCACATTTTTTTATTGATCGTATTCCTTCAGTTCCATCAGATCCCAAACCTGAAAGAATTACTGCAATGGCTTTTTTACCATAAGCCGTTGCAAGGGAATTAAAAAATGTGTTAATAGTTAAATGCGGGCCTTTTATATTTTCTTTATCTGTTGTGTAAAGTTTTCCTTCACGAGTAGTCATGAATTTATTGTGAGGAATAAGGTAAACCTGGTTACCTTCAATAGCCATCCCATTCTCTGCTTCCTTAACCACTAGTTTGCTATGCTTAGCAAGTAACTCCACCATCCTGCTTTTAAAGTCTGGTGACAAATGCTGAACAATTATATAGGAAACCCCGTCTAATGGTGTGTGGTCAAAAAATATATTTATCTCTTCCATACCCCCAGCAGATGCGCCTATGGCAATTAAGTAAAGTGGGTCTGATGTTGACATAAAGAGTAAATCAAGTAATGGAGAAACCAACACTATCGAAATAGGAGTGGCTAATCAAAGATAGATTTAAATATCAGCAATAGTGGATTAATGTTCAATTATATAATATTGATTATTAAAAACTTAACTGGACAAAGTCTGCGTCTTACAGCTGACATCCAATATTTATGGTGCGATTTTTTTACTGTGGTATGTTATTTTAACCCATCAACAGATATATGAGTCAGGTACTTGCAGATATTTGGTTGTGTAAGGATCCTTCCAGTCCATTTTACAAGAAGGTTGCCTATTATTCAATGGAAGTGGCTATAGACCAGTCACTCAAGACTTATTCTGGAGGACTTGGTTATCTTTCTGGATCCCATTTAAGAAGTGCCTTCAGTTTGAAACAAAACATGCTTGGTATTAGCCTGCTTTGGTCTTATGGATATTATACCCAAACCCGCTCGTCTAATAATGAAATGCGGGTTGAATATATTAATCATCTTTATCCTTTTTTAAAACCACTTGATGAAGTATTTACTGTTATAGTAAGTGGACATAAAGTAAAAGTAAAAGCGTTTTTACTTGAACCTGAGACCTTTGAAAGTGCGCCAGTATTTTTTCTTTCAACAGATATTGAAGAAAATGATCCAATTTCAAGAACAATCACGCGCCGACTTTATGATGCAAATGTTTCTACAAAAATTGCACAATCAATTATACTCGGTGTAGGAGGTGCTAAACTTCTTGAAATATTAGAGATTAAACCAGACGTTTATCATATGAACGAAGGGCATGCTTTGCCTTTGGCCTTCTATTTATACTCTAAAAACCACCGTGTTGAAGAAGTGGTAAACAACTTGGTTTTCACAACCCATACACCAGAATTGGCTGGAAATGAAGAACATGAACTAAAATTGTTAGAGGCTATGAATTTTTTCTGTGGATTGCCTATGGAAGAAGTTAAACACATATCACATATTAATGGAACCTCTATGAATTATACGCTCACTGCACTTAGATTGAGCAGAAAAGCAAATGGTGTTTCTAAAATGCATGGTGAAGTAGCCAATAAGATGTGGAGTACCCATGATAGCATTTGCGATATTATATCAATTACAAATGCCCAGAATAAAGAATATTGGGCAGACAAAACGCTGGAAAAGGCCTTTTTTGAAAATAATATAACGGGCCTTGTTAAGAGAAAAAAAGAATTAAAAGAGGAACTATTTAAAGTTGTAGCGGACCAGACAGGGAAGCTATTTGACCCAAAGATCCTGACCATTGTATGGGCCCGAAGGTTTGCCGGATATAAACGACCTGCACTTTTATTAAGGGACTTGGGCAGATTTGAAAAATTAGTTAATAATAAAGAATTTCCAGTGCAAGTGATATGGGCAGGAAAACCTTATCCAGAAGACTATGATTCAATATCCACTTTTAATTATATTCAGTCAATCACTTCGGGGTTAGATAATTGCGCAGTATTGACAGGTTATGAACTCGCTTTGTCAGGTCTTTTGAAAAAGGGAGCAGATATATGGCTGAATAATCCCAGAATTACAAGGGAGGCATCTGGCACAAGCGGTATGAGTGCAGCAATGAACGGGACCATAAACTTGTCTGCCATGGATGGATGGGTACCGGAGTTTGCAAAAAACAACATTAATGGTTTTTACCTGTCTCCTTTAAGCATCGATTTGAAGGTAGAAGAGCAAGACTCTATTGATTATTCGAACCTTATGAAAATGATGGAAGAGAATGTTGTTCCCACATTTTATAAAAATCCTGAGAAGTGGATGAATATGATGAAACAGTCTATGAAGGATGTGTATCCCAAGTTCGATTCTAACAGAATGGCTCGGGAGTATTATGAAAAATTGTATTGAGTGCTCTCCAAGGAAAACTTTGTCAAAGTTTTGAACTTTGACAAAGTTGGTCGTTTTAAAATGTATTTTTAGGGAAATTTCATGTGATGAAAACCTTCTATTTTCTCTTAATAACTCTTTTACTTTGCTTAAATAGTAAAGCATCCCCGTTAGATTCTATCGGAATTACAAAACAGGATGGAAAATTTTATATAAAATATCTTGTAGAGCCTGGTGAGACAGTGTACAGAATTTCTACAAAATATGGCATTCCTGTTTCAGATTTGCTGGAAGAAAACCCAGAACTGGAAAAAGGATTAAAGACTGGAATGGTTCTTCTAATACCTTACTTACCCGAAAAAAAACCAAAAGCAAACACTGACGAAGAAACTGGCCAGCAATACCACACTGTCGAAAAAGGGGAGACATTTTTTAGTCTATCCAAAAAGTATAATATCTCCGTTTCAGATTTACTCAAACAAAATAATGTAGAGTTAAAAACCGGTCAGAAAATTCTAATAAATAAGCCGGTTGCCCAAAATTCAGTACAAAAACAACCTGAACTAGACAATAAAAAATTAGAGTTTAACACTACAAAATCTGAAATTCCTAAAAAAGAGGAGCCTAAATCTCCCGAAGTGCCAAAGCCTGTTGAGGAGCCCATAGCTTTAAACAAGACTGAAGTAACTGCCCCTCAATCAGCAACTTCATCTTCTGAAAATTACTCACCAGACTATGTAAATTCAACCAAAAAAGTGATAGTGATTCCATTTGATCCTTATTTGTATTTCTCAGATGCTGACGATGAAATTGCTGCTGTTTCTAAAATAAACAGAGTAAAAGTAAGACAGGCCTTCAGAAAAAGGCTAAACGCTTATTTGGAGCCCAAAGGCTTTGAAACTATACACTTACTTGGCGGTCAGGTCAAAGACAGTACTACTGACCTGAACAGAGCTTACAGTTCCATTTCTTACACCTATGATAATGTGATGATGAGCGGTTTGCATATAGACAAACCTGAAATTCAAAAATCAAAGGGAGATTTGAAAAAACCTTCCAAAGGAACTGAATTAAATCCTAATGGTGCGCAACTTCAATCCCGGTCTTCCATAGCCAAAGACGATGGAAAATACTTTGCTGTTAGAATTAAAGACCCGAATTTCTTTCCATTTTTTAACACTAAATACAAACCTGACTATTACATTTTTGTAAGCCAGTTTGAAGTAAAAACCAATTATGAAAATTGCCTCGATCGTGCAAGACAAAACTATGAACGCGTTTTTACTACTCATTTTTCGATTTTCGATAAGTACGGAAAGCAGGTGTCAGGAGGAAGATTAAAAAGTTTGTATGAATCTGGTAATAATCACTTAGAAAAAATTCTTTCTGATAATATTCCTGCACTAGCAGAAAAAATTATGGCAGAATTACCTAAATAATTAAAATATGGAACAATTAACCAACGAAATACAAAATCACACCGAAGAACTCTTAACTGATTTAAATTTCATTAGCGATACAATTTACTTTGCAAAACCTTCAGCAGAACAATGGTCAATAGCTGAAGTTGTAGCACATTTGTACATTTCTGATTCTGTGATGAAGAAAGTAATGACAGGTGCAGTTAAAGCTTCCAATCGCGATTCAAATGAAAAAACGGATTTAATCAGAACCGCTTTCTTAAACTATGATAAAAAATACAATGCTTTAGAAGTTTTATTGCCTAAGCCTGGAGTTAATAAATCCAAGAATGAAATGTTATCAAAACTGGCAAAAGTAAGGGCCAGTATTATTTCCAGTCTGTCTGAGCAAGATCCAACATGGTTATGCCTGGATTTCACCCATCCTTATTTTGGACAGATGACAATAAATGAATTAGGTTATTTAACTTTATATCATTCAATCAGGCATTTTAATCAGATAAAGAAAACTAAAGAAGCTGTTTGCTAAAAACCGTTTTCAAACAAATTTCACTACCTAGTTTTTCCTTAAAATTAAAAAGTCCAACCTGTTTGTTTCCTTCAATAGATGCAGTTCCAAAATCAAAAATCTTATAATTTTTCTCCTGACAGAATTTATATATTCCGTCATACAACAAGACCCCAGGACTGAAATTATTATATTCTACATCTGTGGCCATCATAAAGTGGTATAAAATATCCTGGGTAACTTCAACACAAACTGAAATACTAACAACTTTCTCTTTATCGCAAACCTGGAAAGCAAAATACTGTCCTGGAAATTTACTAAAGGCCTTTTGAAGGTCAGACTTTGAAATGTTTAAAGGAATATGCTTTTGATTTCTAAATTTCAATAAATGTTCATAAACTAATCCAGAATCTGGGTTTTCTATCTTCAAAAATTTAAAACCAGCATTATTGCATTTTCTTAGCCTCTTTCTTTCTGGCTTTTTAAATATTTCTGAAGGCAACTTTCCTGAAATCATTAGGAAAAAATTAAAATCAGAATACAAAATTTCATAGCCTCTATCTAGTAATATCTGAGAAATCAGTTGAGTTTTCCCAGCATTATAACACTGCGGCCAGGCGCGAAGTTTGAGCGTAATTATATTAAGTTGTTTGAGATAAATTTCAATCTGATTTAAAAAGTCATTTAAGATTGGTATACTATCAATTCCAGTTTCTAGAAATCCAAAAGGAGCATTCTTAAAGCTAAAGGCGACTTTTTCTTCAATTTTAAAATGTATTCTGGCAAGAATTGTTTTTGATACATCCTTTAAAAAAAATGAGTATGTTTTCTCGTCTTCGAAAAGACTTTGAAAATCGGGGGAGTTAAAAAAAAATATCAAAGGTGTTGAGTGAATTCTATCTGAAATATAGAAATCAACACGAGGCATTAGCGATTGTTCAATTTCTTAAAATCATCATAATTTCTTACGTAATCAGATTCTGTATATTTAATTGAATGCAGGCCTAACAAATAACAACCTTTCCAGAGCTTAGCACTTCTCCAATAACCTGCCGGAATAAATAAACCTTTGTCATTAGATTCCAAAAAAAACTCAAAAAATTGGCCATCAGGAGCTTCGAGTTTCAATTCTGCCTTCCCTCCTATTGCTACCAGAACCTGGCTATTTTTCTTTTTAGCATGATTGCCTCTTTGTTCATTTTCAGGAACTGGGCCAATGCAATAAACATGTTCAATTTGAATTGGCAGATTCTCAAAAGGTACTAAAAAGCCTTGTTGATCTGAGCCAATTCTTGGGAAATCAATTATATAAGGTAGCTCCAATTAATCTTCGTAACTGTTTCTAAACTTAGTACCTCGTGCATATTTATGAACCCAGTACAAACCATCGATCCCACATCCCAAATAAAGAAACAGAATGCAGATCATCACCTGAAAATGGGGTGCGTTTTTAGTTTCGGGAATATAGTATTTGAAAATATAATAAAAAGCTATTGAAACCACAAACAATGATAAAAATGCGATATGTGGATTCTTTTTAGCAACCATTAAGGCTGTAAAAACTAATCCTGCCCATAGAAACATTCCCAATGCCGCTTGATAACCTTGCATATAAAAGTATGCACCATATCCTAGCAAAACCAAACCAGAACAAAAAACAAAAAACCTGTTATACTTTAAAAACCCCATACTAAAATCCAAATGATTTACCAACGTCCTTTAACTTATCTTCTGCGTCTTTTTTCACTTTATCTTCATTTTCCTTTCTGATCCTTTCAGCTTCTTGTTTAGCCCTGTCTTCAGCTTGTTTCTTCACCTCATCTACTTTTTGCTCAACTTGTTTTTGAACCTGTTCTTTGATCTGAGTTTGAGTATTTGTTTTACCCTTTCCTGAAGTTGAAACTCCTGTAGGAACTATTTTAGGATTAGAACTTGTTCCTCCGATTTTGAAGTTCATAGTAATTTTTTCAGCAGGATCTAAAGCCAAACCAAACTGACTGGCTATAGATGAAGCTGCCTGGGTTATGGCACCACCAGGAACATCCATTTTCATTACATAATCAAGAGTTCCATCAAGTCCCTGGCTTCCGCCAATGTTTGCAGTATAATCACCTGCTTTAAGGTCAAATGGCTTCACGAATGCACGGCCATCTTTAATTTCAGCCTGTAAAAGAGTATTCTGAAGGCTTGGATGCCGTAAAGATTCATTCTTGGTCAGGTCAGCAATTTTACCTAACATATTATTATTTTTAATAACTGCATTCAGAATGTTGATTAATCCACCACCATTTAAAGTTGACATAACAGGCGACATTCCCTGATCTAAATCTCCATTTATTTTAAATTTCATACTCGCGTTACCTTCAATATCTTTTGCTGCAGGAGCAAATGCCTGGATTGCATTAAAAGCATTGAAAGCTTTTGAAATGGATACACTTTTCATGTCAAGGTCAAAGTTGAACAATGGTTTGGAAATTACCTTTGAATCATATCCGCCATTGATTACAAAACTTCCATCTAACATATTTAAGGCAATCTGGCGCATGTTCAATGCTCCGTCTTTGATAATGATATCGCCCTTTAAATTTGTTATGTCAAATTTATCATAAATCACTTTATTGATTGTAGAACTAAGTACAAAATCAATGGTCTTAGGTATTTCTACTGGCTTTGTAGCCTCCTTTTTAGTAGGTTCAGCAGGTTTAGGTGCTTTAGGGTCTTTCATCATCCACTCATCAACATTGAAGGTATTTGATGCAAAATTCATCTGACCTTTAATCGTTCCGTTGCTGAACAGATAGCCCATATAATTGGCAACATAACCATTTATATCAATATCACTTTTACCCAGAAAACCATTTAGCTTGGTAATGTTTACTTTCTCAGGCGTAAAATTTAAACTTCCATCGGTAATTTTAAACCCTTGAGGTAGTGCAAAACTTTTAAATTCGAATGCTTTAAAATCCATTTTTCCACTAGTTGTAAGCTGGTCATATTTGCCTCCTGTAACCTGAGACATTTTCCCTTTGGTGGCAATGTCAGCTATAATTTTTCCGGCAAGTGACATGCTATCAAGAGGAAAGATTTTAGTCATTTTACCCAGGTCAATTATACCGTTTACCTTCACATCATAATTTACATCATCAAAATTCGAAAAATTCCCAGATGCATTTAATGGCTCACCATCCAAAAGAAGGCTTAATTTATTAAGTTGAACTTTTGTGTCATTCAAAACTCCTGTAGGATTTGCCACATCTGCACTCATATTGAGATTCTCCAGCGGTTTAGGAAAATCCTTAGATTTCACATATCCGTTTGTCAGATTCATATTTGCTGTCACTGTAGGCATCTTTTTTTCTTTTTTATTGTAAACGCCCTTAGCATTTACAAGCAAAGCAAATAAACCTTTCATATCAATTCCATCTACCGGATAAACTTTCTGGATGTCAGCAAGGTTTAATTTTGCTTTTACATCAGCATCCAATTTCATATTTGTAAGTCCTGCCATATAAGCTCTGGCATCAACAGGGTTTGGGCCCATATCCATATGGAACTTTTTAAGGTCCACTATGATGTTGTCAATTATTCCATCTTTATTATCTACCATTAAATCACAGAAAACATTTGTAACTGCAGTTGGTAAATCAGGATATTGAAACATCCCTTTGTCAATTTTTAAATTCAGACCAAAACCTGGACTTTGGGTGGAGTCTTTTGCAATTCCTTTATAATAACCATCAAATGCAACAACACCTTCAGTTTTAAGTTTATCAAAGTCTTTTGTAAATATTCCGGGGACAAGAGAAAGTATATTTTTGAATTCAGTTTCTTTTGCAGCAAATTTTATATCGAATATCAATGAATTATCAATTGGAGTAGCGACAGAACCATCAAAGCCAAAAGCAAAGGCATTTATCAGGAATTTATTGTCTTTAAAAGTGTATTTGGAGTTCTTCATGTCCATATTCATGGTCATGTCTGCGTCTAATTTTACTTTATTTAAATACGGGATTGAATCAAAGACCACAGTAACTTCATCTGCCTTAGTTTTAGTGGCCATATCAAAAATATCAGACTTCAAATCGCCTGATCCGGAATGATTAAGATTAACAACCTTGGCATATAATGGCGAAGCGGCATCATTGTAAACCAGGTTTCCGTTTTTTATCTCCCAGGAGTCAATAGAAAGAGAGAAATCTGAAGCAGCTTCCGGTTCCGCAGACTTAGTAGTGTCAGATGAGGCTATCATAATGTCCCAGCTTGCAAGCCCCCCTTTTGTAACCTGAACAAAAAGATTCGGCTGATCCAGGTACACACTTTTAATCTTCATCTTATCGCCGGAAATAACACTCATTATGTCAACCACAAGGTCAAACTCGCCAATGTTAGCCAAAGTATCTCCTTCAAATGGAGCGTTATTTATCACTCCAAATTGCTTAAGGTTTACAGAAACATTTGGAAAATGCTTTATTAATGAAAGACTGAAATTCTCGGCTTCATAGTAAACTTTTGCATTTACAGATTTTGCAATTGATTTATCAACAGCAGCTTTAATTTTGTCTTTAAAAAGAAAAGGAATAGAAAATAAGGCAATAAAAATAAAAACCAGTACTGCTAACAGCACAACTAGTACTTTTTTCATAATTCGCTTAATTTGATGATAATATGTATGTTAAAATTCAAAACCTAAAAGGATGCATTAGTTAACAAAAAAAGCGTACCCAAAAGGGATTCTTCTAAAACCGATTGCAATATAATGAAATATAAGACTGTCAAAAAAGAATAAATTGCTTCCATTCTGGCAGTATATTTTTTGGAGGTTTCTATTTACAGTTAATTTCAAAACGTAATTGCTGGCATCATTATTTTCCGAAAGCGTTTTTTATATATTATGAACTTAAAAAGGATTTTTGGAGCAGTTCTTACCACCATTGGAATTATAATTCTTTGTTATGGTGGATACCTGTTTATAAGCAGTACAAATTCTGCTACCGGCTGGAAAAGCATTACTGTTTCTCTTTTACTCGGTCTGATTTTCTTTGCATCTGGAATTGGCCTGGTAAAAGGTATGAAAGATGAAGCCTAAATCGAACAATTCACTGTTTGTGAATATATTCGCAACATGCAAACCTGGGTAATTTATGCAATTGTGTCTGCGGTGTTTGCAGGACTCACTTCTGTTTTGGCAAAATCAGGCTTAAAAGGAATAAGCTCTGACTTAGGACTTTCTATCCGTACAGCCTTTGTTTTCATATTGGTGTCAGCAAATGTGTTTTTTGTCGGAGGATTTAAAAATCTAGGCGATTTAACAAAAAATAATATTTTATTTCTTGCCATATCTGGGCTGACTACCTCACTTTCCTGGATATTCTACTACAAAGCAATGAAAGATGGGGAAGTATCAATGGTTGCTTCTATTGATAAAGGCAGCATTATCATTACAATATTGCTTTCGTTTTTAATTTTAAAAGAACCAATGACAGGCAAATTACTAACAGGTGCCGCTTTTATACTAATCGGCATGTTGATTCTTGTTTGGAAATAATCTTAGAGACCTCCTTTTCAGGAAGTCTCTAAGAGAAAATCTTAAATATTCGAATATCCCCAATTACTCATCGCATTAGGCGAATGGTGACGGTGGATATGTTCTGTCCCCCTAACATGTTTATTTTTATTTCTTGGGTGATGAGGTTTTGCATAAGAAACAAAGCTCATCATCAACATACAAGCAAAAATACCGATCACACTTTTC
>JACMRH010000260.1 GCA_014376535.1 Cytophagales bacterium
GGCTAACGCACCTGAAGCTATACTTCCAAAAGGCATCATGCCAATGTAAGCTGTTGTGTATAAGCTCATAACTCTGCCTCTCATTTTATTTCCTGATAAAGTTTGTAAAATGGTGTTGCAAGATGCCATTTGGCCTATCATTCCAAAACCAGTCATTAAAAGAAAAATGATGGCGGTGTAAATGTTTTCAGAAAAACTCAGGCCTATTAGCCCAACGCCAAATATCAAAGCACAATAAAACATAAACATGCCCATTCCTTTTATTCCTTGTCTCATACCCAAGGCTGTTCCTCCCAATAATGCACCAACACCAGTGCATCCCATGAGCAAACCTAAAGTATGGGCTTCTCCATTTAAAACTTCTTTTACAAAGGCTGATAATAAAATGGAATAAGAAAAACAGGCAAAACTATTAAAAGCAACAAGGATTAAAACTGTTCTTATTGGAGCAAATGTTCCTGCAAAACGAATTCCTTCTTTTAACCTCGTCCAAAAACTGGATGGCTCGTGAACCGTCTCTGATATTTTAAATTTCATTAACATCAGTGTGGCAATGACGGCCAGGAAAGATAATCCATTCAAAAGAAAACAAACCCCTTCTCCAAAACCTGCGATAATAAAGCCTGCTGCAGAAGGTCCAAGAATCCTTGCCAGGTTAAACATCATGGAATTCAATGCGATTGCATTTCCTTTTTCATCTTTTTTTTCAACCAGTTCTACTACAAAAGTTTGCCTTGCAGGCATATCAAATGCGGTAATTATTCCTTGAAAGACGGCCAGAATAAACAGGTAATGAATGCTGACGTTACCTGAAAAAACAAGGTAACCAAGTATAAACGCCTGAATCATTCCAAAAAACTGTGTAACTAAAAGCACTTTATATCTTGGTAGTCTGTCAATGATGACACCAGCAAATGGCCCAATTAGAAATGTTGGTATTTGATTGGCAAATCCGATTAATCCTAAAAATATTGTTGATCCGGTAAGTCGGTAAACCAACCAACTCAAAGCTGTTGATTGCGCCCAGCTTCCTATCTGAGAAATTCCCTGACCAGTAAAATACAACCTGAAATTCCTGTATTTGAAAGCACGGAAAATCAAACCAAAGCTGTGATTAATTTTCCAACTCATTTTAATAGGAAATAACCCCGGCATTTTTGGTTCGGTTTTTTAGTTTTCAAATGGAAACAAATCATTTATGCCAGAAGGACCTTCAATTGTTATCCTGAAAGAACTTGTTCCTCAATTTTCCGGCAAAAAAGTATTGGAAGTTAATGGTAATACTAAAATAGACAAGGAAAGGTTGTTAAATAAGACTGTTGTAGAATTCAAAAGCTGGGGAAAGCATTTTTTAATCCTTTTTGAAGACTTTACAATTAGGATTCATTTTCTTCTTTTTGGCACTTATCGGATCAATGAACGAAAGGAATCACAAACAAGGTTAGGATTGATTTTTGAAAACGGCGAGCTCAATTTATACACCTGCGGAATTCATGTGCTTGAAGGTGACCTGAACGAAATTTATGATTGGTCAGCAGATGTTATGAGTGATACCTGGGATCCTGCAAAAGCAAGGCAAAAACTGTTGCTCAATCCTGAAATGCAGGCTTGCGATGCCTTATTGAACCAGGAAATTTTTGCCGGTTCAGGAAATATTATCAAAAATGAAGTTTTGTACCGGATCCATGTTCATCCTTCAAGCAAAATTGGGGCTATACCAAAAATTCAGATAGATGCAATGATCAGAGAAGCCAGGCAATATAGTTTTGATTTTCTGGTTTGGAAGAAAGCTTATGTGTTGAAGAAGCATTGGTTGGCACACACTAAAAAAACCTGTCAGAGATGTGATTTGCCTTTTAAGAAGGAGAAGTTGGGTAAAACAAACAGGCGTTCGTTCTATTGCGAAAATTGCCAGCAACTTTATATATGATTTGAGTCAGATAGCTGGAATAATAATCATTATGCTTCGAGCAGATCTTTATATTACTTTTTCCTTGATGAAAAAGTAACAAAAAATCAAGGCTGTTGAATAAAGTGCTAAATTTCTTTCCCACGCGCGAAATCCTGCGAACTGGCGGTTTTAAAAGAACCAGCA